>JAKJFK010000207.1 GCA_022704925.1 candidate division TA06 bacterium
GGGCCACGAAACCGATTTCTCGATCTGCGATTTTGTCGCCGACCTGCGGGCGCCCACGCCGTCGGCCGCCGCCGAGCTGATCTCTCTGCATCGCGCCGAAACGGTGGACCGGATCGGCCAGCTGGCCGGCCGCCTCGCCTACCTGGTGCGCAGCCGCCTGGCCGAGCTGGACCGGCGTCTGAAGAACATCACCGGCCGTTACGGGTTTCAGCGTCCCCAGGAACTGCTGGCCACGCTGGCCCAGCGCCTGGACGACCTGGACGAGCGGCTGGAGCGCGGCCGGCGCAATCAGCTGTCCGGCGCCGGGCAGCGCTGGGAGGCGCTCGCCCGCCGCCTGGAGGGACTCTCTCCCCTGGCGGTCCTGGAGCGGGGCTACAGTATCACCCTCACCCACCCGGAAGGCAAGGTGGTCAAGGAGGCGGCGGTCTTGGCGCCGGGCCGGCTGATCCGGAGCCGCTTTCTGAAGGGCGAGGTGGTGAGCCGGGTGGTCCGGCCGGCCGGAACGGACCGCACCGGAACGCCGCCACCGGAACAACCGGGCTTATTCGAATCGGATTCGGGAGGGAATGAAGATGGCCAGGATCACCAGGGATAAGATCAAGTTCGAGACGGCGCTGGAACGGCTGGAGGAGATCATCAGGAAACTGGAATCGGGCAATATTGACCTGGATGATTCCCTCAAGCTTTACGAGGAGGGTATCGGTCTGGTCCGCTTCGCCAATGATAAACTGAAGGCCGCCCAGCAGAAGGTGGAATTGTTGACCAAGGACCGGGAGGGGCGGGTTACCGGCAGTGAAGAATTGCCCGCCGGCCCGGAATCCGAACCAGGATTAGAGACGGAAGAGGATAATGACGGGGATGATGCGGAGGCGCCCGCCGGCCGGTGATCGCCGGGTGGCCGCCCGGGACTGTCAGCTTCCGTTTCGGAACCGGTTGGTGATCGGCAGGCGCCAATCCTTGCCGAAGGCCCGGCCGGTGATCTTCACTCCCGGCGGCGCCTGCCGCCGCTTGTACTCGTTCCGGTCCACCTTCTCCACGATTGCCCGCACCTCCGCCTCGCGGTAAATCCCGCCGCCGGCGATTTCGGCCGGCGCCAGGTTCTCCTCGATGTAAAGCTTCAGGATCGGGTCCAGCCGTTCGTACGGGGGAAGCGAATCGCTGTCCTTCTGGTTGGGCCGCAGTTCGGCGGTGGGTGGCCGGGTGAGGCTCCGTTTCGGGATGACCGGCCGCTGTCCGTTGCGATACTCGGCCAGCCGGTAGACCAGGGTCTTGGGAATATCCTTGAGGACCGCGAAGCCGCCGGCCATGTCCCCGTAAAGGGTGCAGTAGCCGGTGGCGATTTCGCTCTTGTTGCCGGTGGTCAGCACCAGGTAGCCGAACTTGTTGGAGAAGGCCATGATCAGGTTGCCCCGGATGCGGGCCTGTAAGTTTTCCTCGGCCGTGTCCGGCTTCAGGCCGGCAAATGGTTTGCGCAGGGTCTTCAGGTAGGCTTTGAAGATATCATTGATCGGGATCTGGTGGAACTCGATGCCCAGGTTCCCGGCCAGCTTCCGGCTGTCCTCCTCGCTGATCCGGGCCGAGTAGGGGCCGGGCATGTAGAGGCCGACCGTTCGTTCCTTCCCCAGCGCGTCCACCGCCACGGCGGCCGTCAGCGCCGAATCAATCCCGCCCGACAGGCCGATCAGCACCTTCCGGAAACCGTTCTTTTCGACGTAATCCCGGGTGCCGGTGACCAGCGCCCGGTAGACCTCGGCCGTTTCCGGCAGGTGCGGCTCGATCCGGGGCGCGGCCGGCCTGCCCCGGGCCGGTTCCGGCGCCGACAATTTTACCAGCGGGACGTTCCGGGGCGGCGTTTTGCGCAGGCGCGGCTCCTGGATGCGCCGTTTGAGGATGCGCTCGACCTCGAGGTCCACCACCAGCAGGTCCGCCTCGAAGGGACGGGCCCGGGCCAGCAGCTGACCTTTCGGATCGAAGACCAGGCTCTGCCCGTCAAAGACCAGTTCGTCCTGGCCGCCGACCAGGTTGACGTAGGCCAGGAAGACCGAGTAATCGGCCGCCCGGCCGGCCAGCATCCGTTCCTTGTACTCCACCTTGCCGTACTGGTAGGGCGAGGCGGAGATGTTGACGATCAGCTGGCTGCCGGCCGCCGCCTGTTCGGCCATCGGGCCGGAGGGGTGCCAGATATCCTCGCAGATATTGACGGCGAAACGGAGTTCGCCGAGCTGGAAGAGGGCGTCGTTCCGGCCGGCCTTGAAGTACCGCTCCTCGTCGAAGACGCTGTAATTGGGCAGCAGGTGCTTGTGGTAGACGGCCCGGACCTCCTGCCGGTCAATGACCGCGGCCGCGTTGTAGATGTCATCGCCGCGGTCGATGAAGCCGACCACCGCCGCCAGGCCGTCCGCCTGGCGGGCGATCTGCTCCAGTGCCTTCAGGTTGGCCTGGATGAAGGCCGGTTTGAAGACCAGGTCCTCGGGCGGGTAGCCGGTAACGGCCATCTCCGGGAAGATCGCCAGCGCCGCCCCGGCCCGCCGCGCCTCCTTCAGCCCGGCGATGATCCGGGCCGTGTTCCCGGCGATGTCGCCGACGGTGGGATTGATCTGGGCCAGGGCGATTCGTATCATATGGGGAGATTTTACCGTAAAGGACCGCGCCTTGGCAATTGAAGCCGCCGCTTCCGATCCCAACCCCCATATTTGACAGAGTAAACAATTTCGAGTAAAATCATTACTAATACGATAGTAATAGTAAGGAATTAAAATTTTCACTGATTAACAATGGAAAGGGGGTGATCCAACATGAGAAGGAAGCTTGGTATCGGCTTGACCGCGGTCTCCCTGGCGGTAATGATGCTCGTTTCGGGTTTCGTTTCCGCTGCCGAGAAGAATGAGGGAACGCAGCCGATGAAGTGCGGATCCTGCTGCTGCAAGTCGTCCTGTGCGGGCAACTGATCCGGAAGCGGCTTGCTTCCCTGGTTATGATGGTCGGGCGGTTGTTCCGGATCTCCAGTCGGTCGGCTGGTCCCGGAACAACCGCC
>JAKJFK010000208.1 GCA_022704925.1 candidate division TA06 bacterium
GCCGCCGCCCCAGAAGGTGAGGTCGCGGCCGAATTCGCGCTTCAGTTTCTCCAGTTCCATGTTGCGGCAGGTGAACTGGACCGGGTTGAGGATATCCACGCCCATCTCGATGAAATCGGGGATGAGGTCGTAGACCGAGCCGTCGGTGTGCAGGAATAGGTGGTAGCCGCACGCGCGGATGCGGCGGTAAAGGCGTTCCTGGTAGGGGCGGACCAGTTTCCGGTAGAGAGCCGGGGAGAGGAGGAGCCCCTCCTGGCTGCCGAGATCGTCGTTGACGTTGACCACCTGGACGCGGCCGGCCAGGGCGGCGTGGAAACGCTCGAAGCGCTCCAGGTAGATGTCGGCCAGGCGGCCCAGCAGGGCGTGGACCATGTCGGGGTTGATGGCCAGGTCGACCAGGAACTGCTCGAAGCCGCGCAGCAGCTGGCCGGCGGCAAAGAAGTGGACGGCGAAGTTGCCCATGACCGCGTATTGGCCTTCGCGCTCGAGGGCGTCGGCGCGGCCGGCCAGGGCCTCGAAGCCGCCGTCGCAGAAGCCGGGCCAGTCGAAGTTCTCGAGGAGGGAGCGGTGCGCTTCGAGCTGGGCCGGATCCTCCAGGCGCTGGAGGGGCGGGTTGACGAACTCGAAGTAGTAGCCGCCGGCCGGCATCCGGGAGCGGATGACCCCGGCCCCGTCGCGAATGACCTGGGAACCGTCGGGCTGGAGTTCGGGATTCCAGCGCTCCGGCACCTCGGCGGCCGAACCGTCGGCCAGGGTGACCGGCTTCCAGCGGTCCGGCTCGGGCATGAGCGGCCGGACGTCGCCGGGAACGTGCCGGTAAACGCTTTCCTCAACCTTGACCACCTGCTGGTAGGGATCGAAGATCCGGGTATGGCCGCCGGCGAGGCCGAGACGCTTCTTGAGGCGGTTGTAAGCGATGGCGGTGATGCCGGTGGAGTCCATGGCGCCCAGGTCCACCGGGACCCGGTCCGGATCGCGGTGGGAGAGGGCGGCCAGGACCCGTTCGCGCGAGGTGCTCATAGGGGCAGGTAGAGGGCTTCCATGATCTTGATCGAATCTTCCATGAAACCAACCTCCTTTTCGAAGGGCGTCGGCATCGGGGTTCCGTCGAGCAGGAAATCGGCGTAGTAATCGAAGTAGGTCCGGTCCGCCTTCCGGCCGATAGTGGCCAGGGGCTTCGCGCCCTCGGCATCAACCAGGCAGCCCCGGGTGAAACCGTCGGTGGTCTCGGCCATGGCGCGGAAGCCGTGCAGGCGAAGCTGGTCGTTGCCCCAGGCGCCCAGGCCGGCCGGGTTGAGATAGTTGATGACGATGCCGCCCACCGCGCCGGTGTCGAACTCGAGGGCGACGCTGGCGGCCATCTGGAGGCCGCCGCCGGAGACCGGGTTGGCCTTGCCGGTCACGAAGCCGGCCGCCTTGCGGACGCGCAGGCCGGCGGTGGCGCAGATGAAGCGCACGGCGTGGACGCCGGCCTGCATGATGCCGCCGTCGCGCCGCGGGTCCTGGCTGCGGCGGTCGTGGTAGGGATAGGATTTCATGGCCCAGGCCTGGACGATTTCGCCCAGGAGGCCGGCGGTGACCATCTCCCTGATCTCCGGCAAGGGTGGGGTCAGTTCGACGCCGCCCATCTCGCGGAAGTGGACCCCGCGGCGGCCGGCGGCCGCCACAAGGTTTTCGAGGTCGGCCGGGCTGAAGGCGGCCGGCTTCTCGGCCAGGGCGTGGCGGCCCGATTCGAGGACGGCCAGGACCTCGGCCGGCTGGTCGAAGCGGACCGGCGAGCAGAGGGAGACCAGTTCCACCCGCTTATCGGAAAGGAGGGAATCGAGGTCCGGGTAGAGGGTGACCTCGCCGGCCCGTTCGCCGAAGAGGTCGCGGATCCGGTCGGCCGGCACGCCGGCCGCCGCCACCAGTTCCGCCCGCGGATGGGAGACCAGCTGGGAGAGAACCTGGTGGCCGCTGGTGCCGTAACAGCCTACTCCGAGCTTGCGCATGGTTGACCTGAGGCAGGGTTGAAAATGGCGGCCTTCCGCCTTTTGATTCCTTATTTTAAAACAAAAATGGCCGTGTGGTAAAATCTCGTTGAGTTGCGGGCCGTTTTAAGAGACGGCGCAAGAAGGGAAGGGGGCAGGGCCTGCTCCTGCTTTTTCCACTCCTTCCGAAAACACAAAAGCGGCCCGGAAGGACCTCCTTTCAAATACCGCGTGCCTTAAACGACAAAAATTCAAGAATCAAAAGATGACCCCAACGCATCGGAGGAACGATGGCCCGGCTGAAAGAGATTACCGCCTTCCTGGATGATACCCTGGAAACGAATTCCATCCAAGACCGGTCCTGGAACGGACTCCAGGTCGAAGGGCGGCCGGAGGTGGCCCGGGCCGTCTTCGCGGTGGATGCCGGCCTGGCCACCTTTCAGAAGGCGGCCGGCCTGCGGGCCGACCTGGTGGTGGTCCACCACGGACTCTTCTGGAAGAACGGCAACCCGGTCTGCGTCGGACCGATGAAGGCCCGGCTGGAAGGCCTGCTCTCAGCCGGGATCTCCCTGTACGCCAGCCACCTGCCGCTGGACCGACACCGAAGCCTCGGCAACAACGCCCAGCTGCTGGAGTTGGCCGGCGCCCGGATAACCGGTGAGTTCGGCGAGTACGAAGGGCAGACGATCAGCTGGCGGGGCGAGTTCCCCCGGCCCGCCGACCGGAAGGACTTGGCGACCCGGCTCGCGAAGGCGCTGAAGACCAGCTGCCGGCTGCTGCCCTTCGGGCCGGAGCGGATTAAATCGATCGCCGTCTGCAGCGGCGGCGGCGGTTACGGCCTCTTTGAGGCGGCCCTGGCGGCCGGGGTCGATCTTTACCTGACCGGGGAATCCATCGAGGTTTACCACGCCGCCCGCGACGCCGGGCTGAACGTCATCTTCGCCGGCCACCACGCCACCGAGACGCTCGGCCCCAAGGCCCTGGCCCGGGAGGTCGGCCGGAAGTTCAAGCTGCCGGTCTCCTTCCTGGACCTGCCGACCGGCCTTTGAGCGCACCCCA
>JAKJFK010000209.1 GCA_022704925.1 candidate division TA06 bacterium
GATCACCCGCCGGCCGAAGGGCGCGGCCGGGTCGAGGCCGACCAGGGAGAGGGGATTGAAGGCCAGCGATTCGACCGCGTTGATCTTCTCGTTGCCGTGGCCGGGGCCGGAGATGTAGGTGAAGAGCGCCTGGTCGAAGAAGCGGGCCGCCTTATAGTTGCGCACCCGGTTGACCAGCTCGCCCTCCGGGGTGAGGGCGGCGTAACTGCCCTCCTCGCTCCAGAAGGCGTCCACGTGGGGCAGCAGGCGCTGGTGGTCAACACCCTTGAAGAGGTAGGTGTTGGTCCCCTCCAGCCCGGAGGGATTGCACTCCACCACCACCTCCGGCTTGATCGAACGGGCGTAGGCGGCCAGCTCGGCCAGGTTATCGGCCAGGGCCTGGCACTGGAAGTCGGTCCAGTCGCGCAGGAGCGGGTCCCGGATGACCGGCGACCGCCAGGGTTCGCCGGACCAGGGCAGGTTGTAGCGGACCAGGTTGGGCGGGTTGAGCTCCTCGGGGCTGGTCACCCCGTAGATATCGAGGAAGTCGGCGGGCCGGTACTTGCGGACCAGGAACTCCCGGAAGCGGCGGCGGCAATGCTCGCACCGGCACCACATCGGCTCGGGGCCGCTGAACCAGTTGTCGTAATGGAGGAAATCCACCCCGATCTCCTCCAGGCTGATCCGGGTGGCCTCCTTGAGAAAATCCCGGTAGCCGGGGTTGTTGCGGCAGGCGACGAAGCGGAAAGTCTGCTGGGGCTGGTAGTAGTACGGCTCGCCGTAGGCGTTGACCACCGCCCAGCCGCGGGCCTCGGGCCGCTCCTTGAAGAGGGTCTCGGAGAGGAGCGTGTTGCCGATGTAGGTGCCGACCTTGAGGCCCAGCTGGTGGCAGTGCTCGGCCACCGCGCGGGAGTAACGCACCTCCTCGCCCTCGGCCTCGAAGCCGGCCCCCTTCTGGCCGGAGACGAAGACCAGGTTGACGCCCAGCTCCTTGAGCCGCTTCAGCTCCTCGAGGCCGAAATGCCGGTAGTGGCTCTCCCGGCCGTTGACGCCGCCGGCGCCGCACCGGGCCAGGAAGATCTGCGCCTCCTGGTTGCTGGCCAGCACGACACCCGCCCGGAACCATTCGGGCGTCTGGTGATCCTTGAGATTATGCCTCATGCCTCTCCCCCATTATCAAAACGGCGGGGAAACGCGGCTGTTAATCACCACCCCCGCCATCCTTGTAGTTGCCTTTCGTCTGTTCCCTTTAAGCCGAGGGCCCGGAACGAGGCGAGTCGCGGAGCCGCGGCCTCGGGAAAGAAGCTTAAAAGCAACAGCGCTCCGGCATATCATCCTCTCGCGGCTCCTGTCTGAGCCAGGCCGCGACGGCCGCCTTCCGGCCCCAAGCGGACGGCGAGTTAGCCGCGCGCCGGATTTAAGCGTACCTTTCCACCGCGGCAAAGCGCCCGAGCCGAGTCCGGACCCTCGGCGCCCCGAAGACCGCCGATGTCCTTACCAGACGTGATGCTGGTCCGGATCGAAATCCAGGGCCGGCTGCCGGTAAAGATTGCTCTCCTTCAACTCCGGCCGGGCCGTGACATCCACCCCGGTGCTGCCGGGCAGCCACTCCTCGGGACGGCCGTAGCCGCCGATGGCAATGAAGTCCGGCTTGACGCTGCTTCCGACGCCCAGGTTGGTGGCCAGGGTGTTGTAAATGCGCAGGATCTTGGAGCGCTGCCAGAACTTTTCAAAACCCTTCGGCTCGACCTGGAGGAAGACCAGCCGGCCCTTGCCGTAATCAACCACTCCGGCCAGGCCGGAATCGGCCCAGCGGCCGCCGGCGCCGGCGAGGGTCAGGAACTCCCGGGTCCCGCGCCAGTAGAATTCGCTCATGCCCAGGCCGGAAAACTCGGGCCCGACCGGGATCGAGCTCTTGAAGACCGGCTTGCGGCCGGCTTCGAGCTTGACCGGCAGCAGCCAGGCATCCTCGGCCTTCTCGAGGGCGACCAGAACCGTACCGCCCTGGTCGAGGAAGGCGGCCAGGGCCGCCGGCAGGCTGGGCGACTTCTCCCGACTGAAGGCGGCCGCCTCCAGGAAGAGGGCGCGCCCCTCGGGCGCGGCCACCTTCTGGTAGGCCAGCCCGGCCTCCTGGAGCAGGTACTCCTGGCGGCCGTCACCCAGGTAGCCCAGGGTGGCCGGGGCCGAAGACAGCGGCCGGCTGTACTCCTTCAGCATCCGCTGGAAAAGCAGCGTGGCCACCGGGTCGCTCCCGTAGCGGTCTGTGATGTCCAGCTGGGAGAAGAGGAGCCGGCCCCGGCCGAGGCGCCACTCCACCAGCGGCGTGTAGAGCAGGTCGAAGCCGTTGTCCATCAGGACCCGGAAGTTGCCCAGCTGGGGCTTCTCGAAAGAACAGGTGGCCACCGTGCCCAGGTTCGACCAGTGCCAGTTACGCAGCTGGCCGAAGGAGTTGCGCTGGCCGTGCTTGCTGGCGTTGCCCGACTGCCAGTCGCTCCTGGTATCCCAGGACGGGTAGGCCGGGAACTGGGTGGCCGCGCCGTTCCAGTCGGCGAAGTCGGCATCGGCCAGGCCGGCAAAAAGCGGCGAGTCGGCCGCCCGGATGAAAACGTCGTGGGTGTCGAACTTCTCGGTGCGCAGGCCCATCACGTAACGGTTCAGCTGCTCCAGGCAGATGATATTGAGACCCTCCTCGACCGCGCCGGTGGCCGGCATCCAGGTCTTGAAGATCTCGGCCGCCTCCGGGTAGCTGTTGCGGCCGATGATCAGCAGCGAGTAGCCCTTGAAGGAGGAGAGGCCGCGGTCGATGACGTCCTTGTTAAGAACCTGGTAGGGCACGCCCATCTCCTCCAGCAGGCGGCTGGTGTCGCCGTGGCTGTCGATCAGCATGACCCTGGTGTTCCGGTCCCAGGTGAAGGGGGCCAGCGGAAAGATTTGGACCGGGAAGCGGTCGTCGTAGAGGAGCTGGCCGCCGCCGTCCTGGAGGGTGGCCGTGATGACCAGCTCCTGGCGCGCCTGGACCGCCGGGGCGGTAAATTCA
>JAKJFK010000210.1 GCA_022704925.1 candidate division TA06 bacterium
TTCCGCTGAAACAGCCGGTTCCCAACCACCTGCTGAACCTCTGTCTGCAGGAGGAGCCGGGCCTGGACACCGCCCTGCTGGTCAAGGATCCGGTCCGGGTCCAGGAGATCCTTTACCGGCGTATCCTGAAGATCCGGACCCCGATCCGGCACCGACTGCGGATGGAGAAGATCGATGAACCTCAAGCGGCGCAACCTTAAGGAAACCGGCCGGCCGATGCCGATCCGGACACTCTGTCTCGTCCTGGGAATCCTTTCGATGACAACCTTGAAGGCCGCCGCCGATCCGGCCCCGCCGGTCCTGAAGGCCGGCGACCGGCTCGCCCTCTGCGGCGACTCGATGACCTCGGTCACCAAGCACTCGGCCATCATGACGCGCTATCTCTACGCCTGTCGGCCGGAATTGAACATCGAGGTCTTCCAGAGCGCCATCTCCGGCGAGGATACCGCCCGCTTCCTGCGCCGCGTGCCGGGCAGCGGGCTGGAAACCTTCCGGCCGACCTTCACGGTCATCTGGGAGGGGCATAACGACAGCCGGCGCGATACCGACATCGTGAAGGCCGTCGAGGCCTACCGGGTCAACCTGCTCCGGGCGGTGGACCTCTTCCAGGCCAACGGCGGCCGGGTTGGCCTGGCCTCCTGCGCCCTACTGGGCCCGGGCTGGGGAAAAAACGTCGAGGAGAACCGCCGTTTCGTCCATGTTTCCGACCTCAACCGGCGGGTGGCCAGGGAGAAGGGGGCCGCCTTCGCTGAGGTGACCGCGGCCATGAACGAGGCGCTGACAAAGCTTAAAAAGACGCACGGGCCGGATTATGATATCGTCCGGGGCGACGGCGGCCATGGCTCCTGGCATGGACACATGGCCATCGCCATCGCCTTCCTGCGCAGCCTCGGCCTCCAGTCGGAACTGGCCCGGATCGAGTACGAACCGGCCGCCGGCCGCGCCACCGCCAGCACCGGGCACAAGGTCATCAAGGCCGGTCCCGAGGAACTGGTCCTCGAGAGCACCCGCTACCCCTTCTGCTTCCTCTACAAGCATCCGGCGCCGGACGTCGCCGAAATGTGGGACGTGGCCGAGGCGCTGAATTTCTTCGAGGAGTTCAACCGGTTCACGCTGGTGGTCAAGGGGTTGGAGCCGGGTGATTACGAGGTGACCTGGGGACGGGAACGCCGGACCTTTTCGGCCGAACGCCTGGCCCGGGGCATCAACCTCGCCTACGAGTTTCCCAAGACGCCCTTCGGGGAGGCCTTCCTGCGGGTCGCCAACCAGGCTTACAACCAGCTGCGACTGGATAACATCATCACCCTCAAGCGGTTGGAGCAGAACCAGGCCAGCGTGGCCGGCCAGCTGGGCCTGCAAAACGACACCGGTCTGGTCCAGGAGATGTTCCGGGAGCCGATGCGGGTGCACGAACGGGCCGTCCAGAACGCCCGGGCCGCCCTGGTGCCGGTAACCCATTCGATTCGGATCCGCCGGGCGACTGAAACCAGATAAGAAAAATGGAAGAGACACTGCGCCGCCAGATCGAGGCCGACCTGCGGCTGGCCGGCGTCAACGGGGGTCTCCGGCTTGGAAATCTTCCGGAAGGAAGCTTCGAATTCAGCGCCGGTCCGGACGGAAGCGTCGGCCTGAGCGCCGGACGGACCCGCGACGCGATCGCCGCCGCCGCCTGGTTCAAGGACCGGATCCGCAGCGGTTTCCGGCCGGAGGAGTGCCTGGGCCGCCGCACCCGCTGCGTGCCGGAGTTCATCGGCTTCACCCGGCGCTGGCGGCCGGTTTACAAGCAGTGCATCGACCCCTTCCCGATGACCGATTCCGACATCCGGCGCCTGGCCGAACTCGGCGCCACCGGCCTCCTGAACGGCTGGTGCGAAGGCATCACCTTCTTCTTCAACGAACTCCTGCCGGCCTCCGAAACCTTTCCGGACCTGGTCTCCGAAGAGCTGCGCCGGCACCTGCGGGCGATCTGGGAGGTACGAGCGACGGCCGCCCGCCGTTACGACCTGGACCTCTGGCGGCTGATCCGGGCGCCCATGGGCACCGGCGGCCACGTGCGGCCGCGCGAGCTGGTCAACGACCCGGTCCACGAAAATTTCATCAAAAAGCACCCGGAACTCTTCGGTTATTCGCCGGTCGACCAGGTTTCCAACCCGATGTGCCTGGGCCGGCCGGAGGTGCGCGATTTTTACCGGGAGGTCTACCGGAAGACGGCCGCCGAACCCGGGCTGAAGGGTTTTCTGATCTGGCTGGGCGACGGCAACCTGGACATCTGCCGCTGCGAAAAGTGCGCCGGCGGACCGGAGGGTGTCCTGGGGGCCTGGGCCGACTTCATCAAATTCATTCACGCCGCGGTCCGCGAAGTCAACCCGGCCGCCGCTTTCCTGCTCATCCACTGGCACTGCCTCTTCGGCCAGGACAAGTTCCGGCGCCTCATGAAACTGCTGCCGCCGGATATCGGCGTGGTCATTCCCAAGACCGGCCACCGGCTGGAAATGAGCCCGGCCGAATACGAGGCGCGCGGACTGAGGGGCGGCCTGAACCAGCCCTTCCTGCTGAAACGCGGCTGGTCGCTGGAGACCAGCGCCCTCCTCGAGCAGGTCGAGGCCATGAAACGCCCCTATGTCCTCTTCGACTCCTACGCCGCCGGCGAGGACACCAACCCGGCCGCCTTCTTCCCGGCGCCGGCCACGGTCGCCGCCAAGGTCATCGAGGCCGCCCGGAAGAAACCCGGCCCGGCCGGCCTCTTCGATTTCTGGGGACTGGACCCGGACCGGCTGGAGGTCAACGAGATCGCCCTCCAGGAGGCGCTCTGGCACCGGGCGGGTGACGGTTTGCGGGAGATCCTGATTCAGACGGCCCGGCGCCGATTCGCCCTTTCCAGCCGCCGGGCGGCCGAAGGCGCCGCCGCGGCCTGGCAGGAACTGGACCGGGCCTTCCAGGATGACTGGCCGGTGATCTCCTTCGGCCAGCGGCTGGAGAATTGCTTCGTC
>JAKJFK010000211.1 GCA_022704925.1 candidate division TA06 bacterium
CCGGGGCCGGGCGTACCCTGGCCGGCCGCCTGCCGGCCGACGGCGTCGCGGCCGACGGATTGCTGGAATCAACCGAACAGGCCGGGCTGGCCGGACTCACCGCCAACGCCAGCCGCCTGGAGATAAAAGACCTGGCCGTTTTTACCCTGCCGGAGGCCGAGGGCAAGAATGATTTTCTGCCGGCGGCCGGCTTCCAGTTGCGGCGGCGCGACGGAATCAGCCTGCTGGAGGCCGACTACAAGGTCAGCACCTACCGCGGCGGCGGCAGCCGCGGGGTGACCGATATCCAGCTGCGCATCGATGTCAAGTAAACCGAACCGGTTCGAGCCGGCTGAAATGCCGGTCTACCAGGAAGTCCAGCGCTTCCGGCAGAAGTGGCTCTGGGCCTTCCTGCTGCTCCTCTTCGCCCTCTTCTCGAGCCAGTTCTACCGGGTCTTCGCCCACCACCGGCTGATACCGCGGCCGCTCCTGCTCCCGCTCCTGGCCAACGGCGCCATCCCGGTCCTGCTGCTCCTGCTCTTCTGGAAGGCCCGGCTGGAAGTGCGCTTCGACCGCGGCGGGTTGAACTACCGTTTCTTCCCCTTTCAACTCAGGGAGAGAAGCATAAGGTGGGAGGAAGTCGGGAAGGCCTACCCGCGGACCTACCGGCCGATCATGGAGTACGGCGGCTGGGGCATCCGGACCAACTGGAACGGCCGCAACGTCGCCTACAACGTCTCCGGCGACCGGGGCCTCCAGCTGGAACTGAAGAACGGCCGCCGGGTCCTCTTCGGAACGGCCCGGCCGGACGAACTGGCCGCCGCCCTCAACTCGCTCGGCCGCTTCTGAAGCGGGGCGGCCGCCCGCCTACTGCGTCTCCAGCCAGCTGGCACAGCGCTCCAGCAGCAGCTTCACGTCAACCAGGTCAACCAGCCCGTCGCCGTTCATGTCGGCCAGGCCCGGGTCGGGCGCGTAGATACCCAGGAACATCGCCTCGGCCCGGATCGCGTCGGCGATGTTGACCTTCCAGTCCCGGTTGACGTCGCCCTTCTGGTAGGCATTCAGCTTCAGGATATAGGTGTTGTTCCCTTCGTTCAACTCGTCCACCGCGCCACCGGTATCCACCAGCAGGTAGAGCCAGTCGGCCGCGACGCCGCCGCTCTCCCACCGGTAATTGAACTCGCCGATGGCCTTGGCCGCCAGGCCGTCGAAGTCCTGCTGGTAAAGCAGTTCGCCGTCCGGCCGGTCCTTCCGGATCTGGACCTGGAAGGGGCCGGCGGCCGTCACCCCGGGGTTCTCCACCCGGCCGGTCAGCGAAAGCAGGCCGGCCGTCAGGCTCCGGGAGGCCAGCCAGGCCGCCCGCAGGTCCGGCTTCACCCGGGCCAGCTCCAGCCGGTTGTTGGAGGTATCGTCGCCGGCCACCGCCGCGGCCGGATCCAGCAGCGCGTAGATGGTCACCGTCCCGGTCACCTCGGCCGGGACCGTCCAGAGCAGGGTGACGGTCTGGGAGTCGCCGGGGCGCATCAGGCCGGTAATCACCACCTGTCCGATCAGGATGCCGCCGGCGGCCGGGTCGCCCTGGTAGAAGGCTACCGGGACGTTGTTGGCGGCCGTGTTGCCGTTGTTGACCGCCGTCACCGACAGCAGGCACTCCTGCCCCGGCGCCGGGTTCTCCGGATCGATCGTCAGCGAACCCGGCAGCAGGGCGATATCGGTCCGGACCGCGTAGGTCAGCGCATAGAGGCCGGTCGGCCCGTAACTGGGCGTGTAGGCCAGCGCCGCCCGGCCGCCGGGGGTGGTGCGCGCCGCCTGGAGCTGGCTCATCTCCTTCCGGTCGTAGAGGCTCACCAGCCGGTCGTCCCCGAAGAAGGCGAAGACCGGGAACTTCTCGACCGCGCTGTCGTGGGTCAGCTGCTGCGGCTCACCCCAGGCGGCCGTGGCCGGGTCGTAGAAGATCGTCCAGAGGTCGCTCCCGTACTCCGAGGCCTCGGCCCAGCCCACCGCCACCCGGCCGCCCGGACTTTTGACCACCCGGAATCCGGTCAGGTTGCTGTTGTACTCGTCAAAGGTATGAACGGCGCCATACAGGTCACCATACCAGGCCCGAATCTTGACTATCTGGTTATCCTTCAGCCACATGTAGTAACTCAAACCCTCCGGCCCGATGTAGAACTGCGGGTTCTCGTCCGGGACTGAATCGTAGGTTCTCCGGTTCGGGCTGTCCCAGTAGAAACCAAACTGGTTATCGTAATGGTGGACCCGCCAGATCTCCCGGTCGGCGGTGGTCGAGGTATCCCCGTCCATGTCCAGGCTGGCCATGAGGCCGTTGATCATGCCGCTCTCCTGCCTGGGCATGTAAAGGGCGTCGTACTTCAGCACCGGGTAGCCCACGCTCCAGAACATCTGGGGCGGCGCCCAGTTGGTGTCGTATCCGCTCCGTTCGGAGAGGTAGGAGGCGTACATGCTGTTCGGGTTGGCGGCGTTGCCGGTGACGTGGTTGTTCGGGTTGGCCGTCCAGAGAACCAGCAGGTGGTTCCGGTCGAATCCCGAGATCTTGGGGTTGCGGTCCAGGTAATTGTTGGTCGTGAAGCGGTGGGGCGGCAGCCAGGCGCCGGCCGCCGGGTCGTAAAGGGCGGCGCAGATCTCCAGGTTCTGCTTGACCTCTTCGAAGCCGGCCGTGTCCGGCAGGACCCGGTCGCCGTTCTCCCAGGCGACCGCCGCCCAGCCGTCGCTGAACATCACCAGGCTCGGGTGGAAGTCGGCGGTCCCGTCGTCGCAGACCGCCTGGGGGGCGCTCCAGGCGCTCCCGTCGTACTTCGAGAAGACCAGCTTGGTCCGGTTCAGCGAGGCGCGGGCCGGGTCGTCGGTCAGCCAGACCGCGTAGAGCTGGGAATCGGCCGCGGCCAGGTCCGCCTCCGGGTAGGGGAAGGCGGCCGTCTGCAGCGCGGCGTAACTCACCTCGGCGCCGCCCTCGGCCACCGAGAAGGCGGCGCGGCCGGACTCC
>JAKJFK010000024.1 GCA_022704925.1 candidate division TA06 bacterium
CGGGGCACCGCCATGACCATCGCCTATTACCTGGGCGGCCGGGTGGTCTTCGGTCCTTCCACCGTCTGGGTGGAACCGGTCATCCGGGACTGGTCGGACTTTTCCCTTCGCTTCGATCCGAAAAATCCCTGGTGGCAGCACACGCTTCAATACCTGGAAAAGGCGGTCGCGCTAAGCCGGGGCCGCTTCCTGGTCTGTCTGCCTGATTTCGGAGACGCCCTGACCACGCTGGCCCTGCTGCGCGGCACCGAAAATCTCCTGATGGACCTGATGGACAACCGTTCGGCGGTACTCCGGGCCCGGGACCAGTTTCTGGAACTCTGGCCGGAGTTTCACCGGGCCTGCTGGGACATTTACCGCCGCCACCTGCCGGGTGACAACAGCTGGCTGCTCTGGGCGCCGGGACGGACCTACGCCTGCCAATCGGACTTCAGCGCCATGATCTCCCCGGAACTTTTCCGGGAACTGGTGGTACCGGAAATCGAATTCCTGGGCGGTTACCTTGATTACATCGTCTGGCACCTGGACGGCCCGGAGATGATCAAACACCTTGATATCCTGCTCGATCTCCCCCAGATCAAGGCCATCCAGTGGGTACACGGCAGCGGTCACCCCAGCGTTTCGAACTGGCTGCCCCTGCTCAAAAGAATCCAGGCGAAAGGCAAGAGCCTTGTCCTCAGCTGCACCTACGGCGCCGAGGAAAAGGACATCCTGGTCCGGGAACTGGATCCGGTCGGCCTTTATATAAGTTACTGAGGTCCGCCTCCACCCCCTCATGACCCCGGATTTTGATGTCATCGTGGTAGGCGCCGGCCATGCCGGGGCCGAAGCCGCACTGGCCGCCGCCGGTTCCGGCCTGACCGTCCTGGTGTTAACCCTGAACCTGGAAACGGTGGGCCAGATGTCATGCAACCCGGCCATCGGGGGAGTGGCCAAGGGGCAGCTGGTGCGCGAAATCGATGCGCTGGGCGGCTGGATGGGCCTTTGGGCCGACCAAACCGGCATCCAGTTCCGCCTCCTGAACGCCGCCAGGGGACCGGCGGCCCGCAGTCCCCGCGCCCAGTGTGACCGCAAGGCTTACCGCACCCTGGTCCGCCGGACGCTGGAAACGGCCGGCCGGATCACGCTCCGGCCCGAAATGGTCACCGGGATCATGGTTTCCAACGGCGCCGCCGTCGGAGTCAAAACCAGGTCCGGCCGGACCTGGCTGAGCCGGTCGGTCGTGGTCACCGCCGGCACCTTTCTCGCGGCCGTCCTGCACCAGGGAGAATCCGTCCGGCCGGGCGGCCGGATGGACGAAGAAACGGCCGAGGAGTTGAGCCGGTCACTCGCCGGGCTCGGGCTGGAAAAAAAACGCTTCAAGACCGGGACGCCGCCCCGGATCTCCGGCCGTTCAATCAACCTGGCCGCCGTCACGCTCCAACCGGGTGACCGCGACCCGAAACCCTTTTCGTACCGGACCGAAAATTTTCACCCCCGGCAGCTCCCCTGTTACCTGACCCGAACCAACGCCGAAACCAACCGGGTGGTCCGGGAAAATCTCCACCGGGCGCCGCTTTACACCGGGCAGATCCGGGGCACCGGCCCGCGTTACTGTCCTTCCCTGGAAGTAAAAGTCCGCCAGTTCCCGGAGAAGACCCGGCACCCCGTCTTCCTGGAGCCGGAAGGATACGACACCGACGAGGTCTATGTCAACGGCTTCGCCACCAGCCTTCCGGTTGACGTCCAGGAAAAGGCCCTGCGCACGGTGGCCGGCCTGGAGGAAGTCCGGGTGCTGCGCCACGGATACGCGGTCGAATACGATTATTTTCCGCCCTGGCAGTTGAAACCGACCCTGGAGACCCGCCGGGTGGCCAATCTCTACCTGGCCGGCCAGGTCAACGGAACCAGCGGTTACGAGGAGGCGGCCGGGCAGGGTCTCCTGGCCGGAATCAACCTCACTTTAAAGCTGAAAAACCGGCCGCCCCTGGTCTTCTCGCGCAGCCAGGCCTACCTGGGCGTGCTGATAAGCGATCTGACCACCATGGACCTGCAGGAACCTTACCGGCTCTTCACCTCCCGGGCCGAGTACCGCCTCCTGCTGAGGGCTGACAATGCCGATTTCCGGCTCATGGAAACCGGCTGGCAACTCGGCCTGATTGACGAACGAACCCGGCACCGGATGCTCCAGCAGCGGGAAGCGGTGACAGCGGAGCTCAAGCGGCTCCGGAAAACCTGCCTGCCCGGCCTGAAAGAAGCGGTTTCCCTGGAGCAGTACCTCCGCCGGCCGGAAAAGGCCTACCGGGACCTGGAAGAGATCGGCCAGGGACGCCGCCTTGAGGAAAGGGTCCGGGAAACCGTCGAAATCGAAACCAAGTATGCCGGTTACCTTGAACAGGACCGGGTCCTGGCCGAGCGGATGGCCGCCGAAATGAAAATGCGGATACCGGAGAAGTTCGATTACGGCGCGCTAACCGGTCTTTCCTCCGAAGGGCGCGAAAAACTGGAAAAGTTCCGGCCGGAAACCCTGGAAGCGGCCCGCCGCCTCGACGGCCTGCGGGCCAGCGACCTGGCCCTCATCTTCCTGAGGCTGCGTTGAAGATAAAAAAAATAACCGCTTCGCCGGGGAAGACCCGGGCGCTGGCGGCTGAACTGGCCGGAAAATTGAAAGGCGGAGAAATCATCTCCCTTGCCGGTCCGCTGGGCGCCGGAAAGACCGTCTTCGTTCAGGGCCTGGCCCGGGGGCTGGGGATACCTGAAAAGGAGGTGCGCAGCCCCTCCTTCGTCATCCTGAACGAATACTCCGGCCGGCTGCCCCTCTTCCACTTCGACTTCTACCGGCTCCGGACCGCCGCCGAATTGGCCAGCGTGCCCTTCCGGGAACGGCTGGCACAAAAAGGCGTGGTGGTGATGGAGTGGCCGGAACGGGCGGCCGGCCTTCTGCCGGCCGGACTGATCAGGGTTGAAATCAAGGTCCTGGACCGTGCCCGACGTGAAATCCGCATCGAAAAACCCGCCCCGGCTCAAAAACGCAGGCTTTCCACCGCCGCCCGAAAGTCGGGGGCCTTGAAAAGGTAGGTTCCGGCCACCAGGATATCGACCCCGGCCGCCGCGCAGCGCCGGCCGGTCTCGGGATTGACCCCGCCATCCACCTCGATCGCGAATTTCAACCCCCGCCGGCGGCGTTCCCCATCCAGGACCGTCACCTTTTCCAGGGAAGTCTCGATGAACTTCTGACCGCCGAAACCGGGCTGGACCGTCATGACCAGGACCTGGTCCACCAGGTGGATGAAGGGAAGCACCGGATCGGCCGGGGTCTCCGGGTTGACAACCAGCCCGGCCCTGACCCCGGCACCCCGGATTTCGGCCAGCAGTTTCTCCGGCCGGGCCGCCACCTCCAGATGAAAGAGAATCAAATCGCTTCCGGCCTTGATGAAGTTGGGCGCGTACCGGTCCGGATCGGTTATCATCAGGTGCACTTCGAAGGGAAGCCGGGTGTGCGGCCGCAGGCTCTCCACCACCTGGGGGCCGACGGTCAGGTTGGGCACGAAGTGACCGTCCATGATATCCAGGTGCAGGAAATCAACCCCGGCCGATTCGGCCCGCCGGATCTCCTCGCCCAGCCGGGAAAAATCGGAGTTGAGAATGGAAGCCGAGATCTTGACCATTTTGCTCCTCACGACGGCCGCCCGACCGGGGCGGGCCAACACGGAATCAGTTGATTTGCGATATAATATATTATCATATGGCCCGATCAGAGATTAAGAAAGCATCGATACTCAACCGGCGCGCTCATCATGATTACGAAATCATGGAAACGGTCGAGGCCGGCCTGGTTCTATCCGGGCCGGAGGTCAAATCGGTGCGGGCCGGCACCGCCTCGCTGGCCGAGGCCTTCGGCCGCGTTGACAGGGGGGAGGTCCACCTCTATAATATGTATATCGCCCCTTACGCTCCCAGCCGGGATGAGGGCGATCCGCGGCGGCCGAGAAAACTGCTGCTGCACCGGGCGGAAATCCGGAAACTGGAAGACGGCGTTCAGCACGGCCTGGCGATGATTCCCCTGCGCCTTTATTTCCGGAAGAACTGGGCCAAGGTGGAACTGGCCCTGGGCCGGGGTCGCCGCAAGTATGACAAGCGGGAACGGATCAAGACCCGTGAGGCGGAACGGGAGATTAAACGCGGACTCTCCCGACGCTGACTAAATATTAAAGAAAGGGGGCGAATCGATTCGACTGGAAGTCAAGTTGCGGATTGGAGCATGCCGAGTTTGGGGAAGGGCTCGTCAAAATCCCCAAAGAAACAACTGCCGAAACGGCAAACTACCTGGCGGCCTAACCGTCGGGCTCCCCTCTGAAGGCCTGCGTTCAGGGGATGGAGAGGCAGCGGGCTGGTTTCTTCAATCTGTCTCGGGCTGAGGAAACGAGAAAAATCCGGGGCTAAGGAACGGCGATCCGGTGCCGGGGAGCGCCTGACCCGAAAAATAAAACTGGCAACAAGCATGTAGTGCCAACCGCTCTTATTTCCAGGACGGGGGCTCGCTACCCCCCGCCTCC
The DNA here is from genome assembly GCA_022704925.1 of candidate division TA06 bacterium. GTDB lineage: Bacteria > Ratteibacteria > UBA8468 > MWAK01 > MWAK01 > MWAK01. The sequence goes on from JAKJFK010000024.1 coordinate 4,536, forward strand.
ACCGCGGCTCCCGCCGGAGCCTGAAAAAAGCGCCGGGGATAAACTTCCCCGGCGCTTTTTTGTTTGAACCCGTCAAAACCAGGAAATCAAGGCGCCCGTTCCTTTTCGCCGTGATGCGGCAACTGCTTTTTGACCTCGGCCAGCACCAGGTTCCGGGCCTCTTCGAAACCGGCCTCCAGGCTGCAGCCCGCCGCATTGCGGTGGCCGCCGCCGCCGAAGTGGGAGGCAACCCGCTGCACATCCAGGTCCCCCTTGGAACGCAGGTTGACCCGGGTCCGGTGGTCCGGAAGTTCCTTGAAAACGATGTTCACCCGGCTCCGGGCAATCACCCGGAGGTAATCGATGAAACTCTCGCTGTTGCTGTCGGAGGTCCCGGTCTCCTCGTACATCCGGCGGCTGACCCGGCAATAGGTGACCAGTCCGTTGCAGGCCTGCTTCAGGGTCTCCAGGCTGCGGGCCAGCAGCTTGAACGTCTTGAAGGGGACCTGTTCATAAGCCCCGGCCGCCACCTTCTCCGGATCGGCACCCAGCTCGATAAGATCGGCGGCATTGCGCAGGGTACGCGCAGTGGTCTGGAAGCGGAAAGAGGCTGTGTCGGTAAGGATGGCGGCATACAGGGCGGTGGCCATCTCCAGCGTAATCCGGGCCCCCGCGCCCTCGATCAGTTCGTAGATAACCTCCCCGCAGGCGGCGGCCTGGGGAATAACCAGGTTTACCGTTCCGTAGTTGCGGTTGTCAAAGTGGTGATCGATATTGAGGGCCGGGAGTCCCCGGGTCAGACGCTCGGTCCGGCCGGCCCGCTGGCGGCTGCTGCATTCCATGAAGACGGCCGCTTCAAAATCGTGGCGGGGACCGTAGTGATCATGAAACTCGTCCAGCGTATAAATATGCTCGAAGCCGGGCAGGAACGAGAAGGCCTCCGGCGCCGGTTCATCGTTAACGATAATGGTATCCTTCCCCAGGTCGCGGAGAAAGAAGTAAAAGGCGATCTCGCTGCCGATGGCGTCGCCATCGGGCGCCAGGTGGCCGGTAATGATGAATGAACGGTAACTGTCAACGAATTTTAAGGGGTCCATAATCTTTGGAAAATATCTTCCCTCAACCCGGGTATGCCCTCCCCAGTCCGCGCCGAAACCAGTCGCGCCTCCGGCAATTTCCTCGTCAACCGCTCCCGGTCCGGGCCGTCCAGCTGATCAATCTTGTTCACGACCAGCAGGGCCGGCTGGCGGTCGGCCTTCACTTCGCTCATGACCTGGCAGGTTGTCCGGTAATGTTCAAACAGCAGCGGTGAGCCGCCGTCCAGGATCAGCAGGAGCAGGCGCGCCTCGCTCAGGCCTTCCAGCGTGGCGTGAAAAGCCGCCACCAGCGTGTGGGGAAGGTTGTGGACGAAACCCACCGTGTCGGTGATAACCGCGAACCGGTTCTGGCCCAGGTGCAGCCGGCGGCTGGTTGGGTCAACGGTGGCGAAGAGCTGGTCGGCCACCCGGGCGGCCGGCCGCCCGCAGAGAACGTTCAGGATCGAACTTTTACCGGCATTGGTGTATCCTACCAGCGCCACTTCCGGCAAGCCCCGGCTGCGCCGGAGTTCCCGGGTCCGCTGCCGCTGCTTCTTCAGCTTTCCGATCCGTTCGTCCAGGCGGCGGATGCTCTCCCGGATATGCCGGCGCTCCTCCTCCAGTTTCATCTCGCCCGGACCCCGGGTACCGATGCCGCCTCCCAGCCGGGAAAGAGCCGTTCCCCGTCCGGTCAGCCGGGAAAGCCGGTAATTTTCGCGCGCCAGTTCGACCTGGAGTTTTCCCTCGGCACTCTTGGCGTGAAAAGAGAAGATGCGCAGGATAAGCGAAGTCCGGTCCAGGACCGGGATGCCCCAGGCCTCTTCCAGGTTGCGCTGCTGGACGGCCGAAAGATCGACGTTCAAAACCGCCGTTTTGCTTCCCGAATCCTTTACCCGCCCGGCGAACTCCGCCACCCGTCCCGAACCCAGGTAGGTGGATGGATTCGGTTCCCGAACCCTGAGAAATTGGCCGTCGGCGGCCTGGAGTCCGGCCGTCCGGCATAGGCTTTCCAGCTCCACCCGGGCCGCTTCGGCCGGGAAACCGTTCGGTCCTTCATCAAGTACCAGCAGGAACGCCGGGTTCAAGTCAAGCCTTCTTTCCCTTGCTGATTTCCTCAATTTCCACCAGCGTATAACCCTGACGGTGCCCCTGGAGCTTGTTGTAGTCGGTCTTCGGCTTTCGCTTGAAGACCACCACCTTCCTGGCCTTCCCCTGCTCCAGGATCCGCCCCTTGACCTTGACCTCGGAAAGCCGGTCGGCTCCGGTCAGAACCGCCCCGTCATCGGTGGAGAACAAAAGCACCCTTTTAAAAACCACCTTCTCCCCGGCCGCGCCGGCCAGTTTTTCAACCTTGAGCCGGGCGCCTGGTGTCACCTGGTACTGCTTGCCTCCGGTTTCGATGATCGCAAACATCTCGCCTCCCTGCTTCGGAAAAACTGGACAGGTCGCCGTAATAATCCCGTCTTTCGGCTCACCTGCACTCAAGGCCGATGCCGGCCTTGTTTTTTATCCCCCGGTTGGTCTATAATAGCCGGTGGAGACGGTTCTTTTCGAACTATATATCTTATCCCAAATGGCTGAAAAAGTAAACCCGGATGGCGCCACGCGGATGACCGAGGACAAAACCGAATCGGAATTCCCGGAGGTCCGGGCCACCTTCCGAAAACGAATTCTCTTGAAGCCGGACGGGCGAAAACTGATCTACTATTCCTGGGGGAGAGACAAGAATGCGCCGGGTCACAATCGTAAAGGCGGTAGCCAATAAAACCGGGCTGGAACAGAAAATGGTCGCCCGGCTCATCAAAGAGTTCCTGGCCGAAACCGAAACAGCCCTTCTCGCCGGTCAGCCGGTCCAGTTGCGACCGCTGGGCACCCTGCTGCCCCGGCGGCGGCGGGCCAAAACCGGACGCAATCCCTTTACCAATCAACCGATACCGGTCCCGGAACACCTGACCCTGGTCTTTAAACCGAGCCGGCGCATCAAAAAAAGACTTAATCAATGAAGGCCATCTGGCTGGCCCTGATCCAGGGAATAACCGAATTCCTCCCCGTTTCCAGTTCCGGCCACCTGGCTCTGGCCAGCCAATTCCTCCGGTCGGTACCCGACGATTTCGGCTTAAGCATCCTGTTGCATGGCGGGACCCTGCTGGCCACCCTTCTCTTCTTCCGCAAGGAAATCACCTGGCTGACCAGTGGAATAGCCTCTAAACGGTCGGAAAATGCCCCTCAAAGGAAATATCTGCTCTGCCTGGCGGTTGGTACCCTGCCTCTGCTCTTTTTCGGCCTGATTTTGCGCAATCAGGCCGAGGCGGCCTTCAATTCGATCCCGCAGCTCAGGATTGCCTTTCTAATAACCGCCCTGCTCCTGGCGGCCGCCTCCCTGCCGCGGCGGCGATCGGCCGAGCTTGGTCCGCGCAACGCCCTGGTCATAGGCATTTTTCAACTGATGGCGGTAATCCCCGGAGTATCCCGAAGCGGCAGTACCATCGCCGCCGCCCTGCTACTGGGCCTGAACGGCGAAGAGGCCTTCCGCTTTTCCTTCCTGCTCTCCCTGCCCGCGGTGGCCGGCGCCCTTCTCCTGGAACTTAAAGACCTGCCTGGGACAGCCCCCGGATCTTATTCCGCCGGTCAGCTGTTCATCGCCATTCTGGTCAGTTTAACCACCGGCCTGATCGCCTTATGGCTGCTACGGCGGGCCGTCGTTCAACCAAGCCGTCTCTTCTGGTACAGCCTCTACCTGCTTATCCTGACCTCGCTTCTCTTCCTGGTCTGACTCTCCCCCCAAAAAAGGGGCGGCGGGGCCGCCATTTGGTGGGCCGCCCCGCCGCCGGAATCTATTCTCCGGGCCTGAGGCTCAGTTGGCCGCCGGCTTGGTGCCGGTCAGGGCCTGGCGTTCCTTGGCCTGGATCTCGCGCCACTTCTTCAGCTGCTCGGCCGTCATGACCCCCTCGATCTTCCGGCTGGTCTCCACGTCCGCGTACCGCATCGCCGCCTGCAGGGCCGCGCTCTCGTCCAGCTTCGCCTTGACCTGCTTCAGCTCGGCCCGGTCCGCCAGCATCTGCCGCAGCTCGATCTCGATCACGTTCAGCTTCGCCCGCTTCTCGATCATGTCCTTCTGCAGCGCCGTCAGCAGGTCCTTGATATCCTTCTCCTGCTGGTCGGTCATCGCCAGGTCCTTCTTGTACGAGAAGATCGTCTTCACCACCCGCCGCTGCTGCGCCTGCGTCGCCTCGGCCGTGCTCGGCGCCGTCTCGGCGCTCACCGCCGGCTTGGCCGTCGGGCTCCCGGCCGCCGGCTTGGCCGTCTGCGCATTCAACACACCCGCCAGCAGCACCACCGCCCCGACCACCAACACCGCCATCATCAATTTCCTGCCCATATCCCAACCCTCCTTGCCATGAAATAAATGCCCCCAGTTGCCAAATAAGCCCCTATTTTACCAATCCAATCCCGTCCTGTCAAAGAAACGGGGGGCGCCTCACCGCGCACCCCCCGTAACGCGTCAATACCGGCTGAATTCCCGGAGTACTCTCAGAGGCTGGCCAGCTTCCGGACCTTGCCCGAGGCATCCTCCACCACCACCTCGATCTCCGGCACCTCCGGCAGCATCCAGACATCCGTCACCACGTCCAGGATCAGCGGCCCGAAGAAGCTGGCGTCAAAGTCGTCCGCCCGCTCGATGTCCAGCGAAGACTGCGCCTCACGCAGCGCCTGCAGCAGCACCCCGTCGCCCATGATGTGCCAGTTGAACATCACCAGCCCCGGCGTCTCGTACGGCAGCTCCACCTGGTCCGAAGGCGTCACGATGCCCGCCAGGTTCACCGAAATCAGGTGGTTCCGGCTCGGATCGCCCAGCGCGCCCGCCGTCAGGCTACCCACCACGTTCACCTCCAGCGGGTCGTTCCACCAGCCGATCACGCCGTTGTCCGACTCCAGCGTCGAGTTACCGTTGGCCACCACGTCCATGCTGAACGGTATCACCTCGGTCGTCGGCGGCACGTTGTCAAGAATGTCCCCCGCCAGCTCCCGCAGGTGCACACCGCCGCCCAGGTTGGTCAGCCCGTCCACCGACAGCGTCAGACCGCCGATCGGCGTGTTCACGTCCAGCAGCGTCGCCAGGATCAGCTCCGGTATCCCGTCACCCGGCACCGGCCAGTTATCCTGGCTGGCCGTGTTGGTCAGCGCCAGCTCACCGCTGGTGATGTTCTCGGCCGCCAGGTTGGTCACCGCGGTCTCCAGCCGGTCGGCCAGCGTCCCGATACCAAGGTTGGCGTGCATCACCAGGTCCTCGGCCAGCACGTTGTTGTCATCAAGGTTGTTGTCAATGATCGCGCCCAGGCCGCTGTAGATGATCCCGGTCCCGGCTCCGGCCGCCACCAGGCCCAGCTCGATGTCCTCGCTGGCCACCAGCTCGACCACGCCGCTGCCGCTGCTGGTGACGCTCGTCCCGCCGGCCATGTAAATGCCGCCCAGCTCGTTCTCCGGCGCGTAGAGGCCCAGCGAGACCGGGCCGGCCGCAAACGCCGTCGCCCGCGTCGCATCCGCCACCAGCAGCACGTCGCCAAGGCCGCGCACGTTGTCGTTTACCAGAATGTCTTCGCTCGCGTACAGCTCAACGTTACCAAAGACCGACTCCACCACCGTCTGGTAGCCGATCGTCATGTTCTGCACCGTCAGGTCGCCCTCGGTGTAGATCCAGATGTCACCGTAGTCGTCGGTCACGCCCCGCAGCACCAGGTCGCCGGTGTTGTCGATCTGGATGGCGTTGGTGTAGTTGTCCGCCCCCAGCTCCTCGGCATCCGTCTCGATCGGATTGGCCGCCCCGATCCCGGTATAGGCAATCAGGGACAGGATTCTGGCCGTCAGGTCAATCTCCGGATCCCCCATCCCGATCTCGGCGATCTCACCCAGCGGCGCGGTGATGCTGATCTGGTCGTCCTCAGCCCGCAGGTTGTCAATAAAGACGTCGGCGCCACCGCCCGTGGCCGACAGCGCCAGGTTGCTGATATTGCTCCCGGCCGCCGCGCCCGCCGTCGCCTCGTACACCGTCAGGTCGGCACCCGCGTTGGCGATCGAAATGTCACCCTCCTGCGTCGAGGCCAGTTGCACCGTCAGCGGCTGGTTCCCGGTCTGCGAGAAGGTGATCGCGCCCACCTCGATCGCACCGCCAAAGGTACCGGTCGTCAGGCTCGTCACCAGCACCGGACCAGTCGCCAGGCTGTTGAGGTTGACCGCGCCGCTGCCAACGCTGTCGGCCGCAATCGTCGACGCCGACACCTCAAGCGCACCGCCAACGCCGATACCGGTCGTCGCGTTCAGGTCAAGCTCGGCCGCCGTCAGGTCGGCGCCGCCGTCGGCGCCGCTCTCATCAATCCGGCCCGCCGAGTTCACCGTGATCAGGTCGGCCCAAGCCGTGATGTTGTTGACATAAACATCCCCGCTCACCAGCGTCTGCAGCAGCACGTCCCCGCTGCCACCGGCCGTCACCGTGTTGGCGATCAGGTCCGCACCCGTGTTCTCCAGCGTGATGTCTCCGTCAGCCGTGTCGGAATTGGTCACCGTCAGCACCCCGCCGCCGGTCTGGCTGAAGTAAATGTCGCCAATACCGGTCGTCAGGCTGCTTACCGTCACCGCCGCCGTGTTGCTGTTGGCCAGGCTGATGTTACCGTTGGTGCTGTCGGCCGCAATCGCCGTCGCCGACGTCTCGATCGGAGCCGATGCGCTCGTACCGATACCGGTCACCGCGTTCAGGTCAAGCGTCGTCGCCGTCAGGTCAGCACCGTCGTCGCCCGCACCGTACTCCTCGATCGCACCGGCGCTGGTCACCGTGATCTGGTCACCGGCCGCCGTCACGTTCTCAACAAAGACGTCACCGCTGGTGAAACTGGTCAGCGTCACGTTCTGGCCCGCACCGCCCGCGGTCACCACCAGCGCCGTCAGGTCGGCGCCCGTCACGTCCAGCCCGATCGGGCCGTTCCCGGTCACCGCGTTCTCAACCGTCAGGCTACCACCGCCGGCCTGGCTGAACAGCAGGCTACCGGTTCCGGTCGTCAGGCTGCTCACCGTCACATCCAGAACACTGCTGTTGTCAAGGTTGATGTTACCGTTGGTGCTGTCGGCCGCGATCTGCTGAGCGCTGGTCTCCAGCGCCGCCGCCGCGCCGATTCCGGTCACCGCGTTCAGGTCAAGCTCTCCGGCCGTCAGGTCAGCACCGCCGTCAGCACCGCTCTCCTCGATCGCGCCGGCGCTGGTCACCGTGATCAGGTCGTTGCCGGCCGTCACGTTGCCTACGTATATGTTACCCGAGCCGGTCGTCGTCAGGCGGATGTCACCATCCGGAATCAGACCAAAGGTGCCCGCCGTCGCCGTCAGCACCGTCAGGTTCGCGCTCGTCACGCTGATGTCAATGTCGCCAGCGGTCGTCTGAGCGTTGTTCACCGTCAAGGCACCGCCACCGGCCTGGCTGAAGATTACGTCGCCAATACCGGTCGTCAGGCTCGTCGCCGTCACCGCCGCCGTGTTGCTGTTGGCCAGCACCACGTCACCATCGGTGCTGTCGGCCGCAATCTGCGTCGCCGCCGTCTCGATCGTACCGGCCACGCCAATTCCGGTCACCGCGTTCAGGTCAAGCTCAAAGGCCGTCAGGTCGGCCGCGCCGTCACTGCCGCTCTCCTCAATCGCACCGGCGCTGGTCACCCGGATCAGGTCGTCAAGCGCCGTGATGTTGTCCAGCAGCACGTTCCCGCTGGTCAAGGTGCTCAGGTAGATGTCGCCCGTACCGCCCGCGGTTACCGTATCGGCCACCAGGTCAGCGCCCGTGACGTTGACCGTGATGTCGCCGCCGTTGGTCGTCGCGCTGTTCACCGTAAGGCTGCCGCCGCCGGTCTGGTTGAATTCGATGTAACCGCTGCCGCCGGTCACCGACAGGTTGCTGGCTACCGTCGCGCCCGCATTGTCGTTGTTCAAACGCAGGTTGCCGGTACCCGTCGTGGCGCCGATGTTCACCGCCGAGGTCTCGATCGCATTGGCCGAGCCGATACCGGTCAAGGCCGTCAAAGCCAGCGTACCGGAACGCAGGTCTACGCCCGCGTCGCCGTTCTCGACGATCTCACCGGCCGAATTGATCGTGATCACATCCAGCAGCGCCGTCACGTTGTCGACGCTGATGTTACCGCTGGTGGTCGTCGTCAGGGTGATGTTACCATCACCAAAACCACCGCCCAGCGCACCAGCCGTCGCCGTCACCACCGTCAGGTTCGCTCCCGTTACGTCAATACCGATATTGCCCACATCAGTCCGCGCCAGCGTCACCGTCAGGGCGCCGCCCCCGGTCTGGCTGAACAGAATGTTACCCGTACCGGTCGTCAGGCTGCTGGCCGTCACCGCCGTGCCAAGCGCGTTGTCAAGGTCGATGTTGCCGTTGACGCTGTCGGCCGAAATCGTCGTCGCCGCCGTCTCAATCGGAGCCAGCACGCCAATTCCAGTCACCGCGTTCAGGTCAAGAACCTGCGCCGTCAGGTCAGCACCACCGTCAGCGCCGCTCTCCTCGATCGCACCGGCACTGCTGGCCGTGATCTGGTCACCGGCCGCCGTTACGTTGTTGACGTAAATGTCACCGCTGGTCAGCGTGTTCAGGTAAACGTCACCAGCGCCGCCCGCGGTTACCACGTTGGCCGTCAGGTTCGCGCCTACCACCGTCAGGGTGATGTCGCCGGCACCGGTCGTCGCGCTCGTCACCGTCAGGCTGCCACCGCCGGTCTGCGTAACGTCTATATTACCCGTGCCGGTCGAAAGCGTCGCCGCCGTGCTCGCGTTGACGTTGTCGTTCACCACCACCACGTCACCGTTGTCGCTGGTCGCCGTAAAGGTAGTCGCGCTCGTCTGTACCGCCCAGCCCGTCGCGCCTATGCCCTGCGCCGCGTCAAGCACCACCGTAGGCGCCGTCACCACACCGCCGGTCCAGGCGATCAGGCCAAAGCCGTCGCCCTCACCGTCAGCACGGATCGTCGCGGTCGTCGCCGCGTCAACGTCAGCCGCCAGGTAAATGCTGTCATCAGCATCAAGCAGCACGCTCGAACCAGTCGACTCAACGCTCGCGTTGATGAACATGTCACCGGTGCCGT
>JAKJFK010000212.1 GCA_022704925.1 candidate division TA06 bacterium
GGGTCTTCCAGGGCCACCCGGCGCACCACCCCGTGGACCTGGTAGCCTTTTTCCAGAAGGAGTTCCGCAAGGTATGACCCGTCCTGGCCGGTGATCCCGGTTATCAGCGCTTTCTTCATCTTTTCGCTCCTTTCCGGTAAAAAATCATTGGCGAGCCGCTTCGTCCCGGTAAACCGCCAGGGTCTTCCGGGCGGTCGCCTCCCATGAGAAACGTTCGGCCTGCCGAAAGCCTTCGCGGCGCATCCTTTCCCGTTCGACCGGGTCGGCCAGAACGTCTGAAATGGCCGCGGCGATTGATTCAACCTCCGTCGGATCGGCCAGCCGGGCGGCCGTCCCGGCCAGCTCCGGCAGGGAGGAGGTGTTGGAGGTGACCACCGGGCAGCCGCAGGCCATGGCCTCCAGCACCGGCAGGCCGAAACCCTCGTAGAGGGATGGATAGACAAAGGCGGTGGCCAGGTTGTAAAGATCGGTCAGCCCCTCCTTGGGGAAGTACTCGGTCCGGATGATCATTTCCCGCGCGGCGGCCGGCAGGCCCGCCAGGGTCTTTTCGAATCCCTCGCAGAGCCAGCCCCGCCGGCCGGCGATGACCAGCCGGTATTCCCGGTGGCCGAGCCGGCGGACCCGGTCAAAGGCCAGCAGGAGCCGGGCCAGGTTCTTGCGCGGTTCGATGGTGCCGACGTAGAGAAGGTATTCGCCCTCGATTCCGCACCCGGCCAGCCGTTTCCGGGCGGCCGCCCTCCCCGCCTCATCGAGTGGGAAGAAACGGTTCCGATCGACGCCCAGGTGGATGACCGTTACCCGGTCGGCCGGGAAATCGAAGAGGCGGACCAGGTCGCGGCCGGTGCTTTCGGAGATGGCCAGCACCCGGTCGGTGCGCCGGGTGATCAGGCGCAGGCTCCTTCGGAATTCGGCCGCGTTGCGGGGCGTATGCCAGCCCGGGTTGATGACCGGGGTCAGGTCGTAAACGGTGTGGATGGTCCGGCGGCCCCGGACCAGGGGGGCGAAGTGGTAAGGAATATGGAGCAGGTCGAAGTCCCCGGTGAAAAGGTTCACCGGCAACAGGTACTCCCGGACCAGGTTGAGGTTGAGCCGGGACGGGAAACGGTGGTGGCGGAAGGCGAAGTTCGGTTGTTTCGGAAGACGGTCTTTTACCAGTTCCAGGCGTTCGGCCGCCTGTGATTTCAGGCCGCCGATATAGAGAAGCCGGTAATCGTTTCCGGAGTCGAGTCGGGCCAGTCCATCCAGCAGGTTGATGATGGCCAGCCCGATGCCGGTGAGGTTGGCCTCGTAAAGCGGGGAAACGTCTATGGCCACTTTCATCGATGCGCGGGCGGCGTCCGGAGAAAGGCGGCGGCCCGCTCCAGATCGTCCGGGTAGGTGATGTTGATGTAATTCCCGGCAAGAAAGACCGGGGAGACCGGTTCACCGCTTCTGATCATGTTTTCGATCACGTCGGTTATCTCCACCTCGTTTCGCAGCGGGGAAGGCGGCGTTCGCCGGATATACTCGAACACCTTGCGGTCAAGGAAGTAGAAACCCAGTCCGCAGAGGTCATTCACCAGATCCTTCGGCTTCTCCACCACCCGGCTGACCAGGCCGCCTTTGACCTCGATCGAATAGCTGCGTTGAATATCGGCCGGATTGGCGGTCCGCCAGACCCCGACGCCCTGCTCCATCCCGGCCGGGAAGTCAAAAACACCCCGGCAGAGACAGTCGCCCAGGACCACGATGAATTTTTCCGCGACCAGGTTTTCCACCAGGGACAGCGCGTAGCCGATGCCCCGGAGTTCCTTCTGTTCGACAAAGGCGGCCCGGATCGGCGCCTTTTCAACAAAACTTATGATACGCTCCTTCTGGTAGCCGACCACGAAGATGAAGTCGCGGGTGTATTGATTCCAGAATTGGACCAGGTGGTCGACCAGGGGGCGGCCGGCCACCTCCACCATGCTCTTGGGATATTCCGGCCTGGCCAGCCGGGTACCGCGGCCGGCGCAGAGCACCACGCATTTAAGCGGCCGGGAGAGAAAATCGTCAGGCATGGGCGTGACTCCGGTAAAGGTTGATCAGCCTTTCAAGGTTGAGTTCGGTGTTCCAGATCCGGCCGGCGTCGGCGGCCGCGTTCCGGCCCAGGGTGGCGGCCCGGCCGGGGTCGCGGATGATTTCCACCAGTTTCCGGGCCAGTCCGGCAGCATCGCCCGGCTCGAAGAGCAGACCGTTGCGGCCGTCTTCGATGAATTCCGGAATGCCGCCGATCCGGCTGGCAATGACCGGCCGGCCGTAATGCATGGCCTCGACCAGGACCACCGGTGACATGTTCTCCCATTGTTCGGGGATGACCACGGCCCGGGCCCGGCTTACGAGGCCGGCCGTTTCGGGCTGGGGCCGGCGGCCCAGGAAGCGAACCCGCCCGGAAAGCTTCAAACGCTCGACCAGCCGGTGAACGCGGGCCACGTAGGCGGGATCGACCTTTTCCGTTTCACCGACGACCAGGAGTTTCAGCGACTCCGGGAGTTGCGGCCCGGCGGCCGCCAGGGCCGCAAGCAGAACGTGCAGCCCCTTCCGTTCCTGGACCCAGCCGACATAGACCAGGTACTCGCCGAATTCCGCCCCCGGCAATGTTTCCGGCGCCCGGAAATCGTATACCTGGGGGATTACCAGGGTCCGGTCTTTTTCCAGGCCGTAATCGAGTCCCAGCCGCCGGGAGGCCTCGGAGAGAAAGATGATCGCCTGGAAGCGCCGGAGAAAGAAGTTGAAGACCGGCCGCCTCAGCCTGGTCATCAGCCGGTATCTCGGAGGCGTTTTAAGACAGTCGAGGCAGGCCGGCCCGTGGTAATCGGAACATTTTTCCCCGGAGGGCCGGATCAGCGTCTCGCGCGGACAGAAGAACCAGTAGTCATAAACGGTAAGGACCCTGGGCACCCGGGCCAGGATGGCCCTCAGGAGCACGGCGAAGGAGAGGCGG
>JAKJFK010000213.1 GCA_022704925.1 candidate division TA06 bacterium
CTCCGAGTATTTCACCGAGACCTGCCGGATCGATTTCGGGGACCCGGTGCCGCGGATTGTCGGCCGCAGCCTGCTGGCCAGCCAGATACTGATTGCCCAGGGTCTGGTCGAACAGGTGGCCGTCGAGGCCCTGGACGTCGCGGTCGAGGTGGATCCGGCCGGGGACCGGGCCGTCAGCCGACTGACCGTGCTCCTGACCTTCCGCGAACCGGGCGCCGCCGAGGTCGGCCGGGAGGCGCGCGAAGTCGAACTTGACTGGATCAAATCCGCCGGCCGCTGGCGAATTGAAACCCTGCGCCTGACCGAAATCCTGCGTTAAAATCCCGCCTCTTTTCAGGTTTTCTGCTGGGTTGGCGCGGCCACGAAACCGGTTCCGGCCGTCCGGGTCTTCGGGGCCTTCGGGTAATGCTTGCGGACTCCCTCCACCCGCTGGTAAATGCGCAGCGGCTGTCCCTGCGGCCGGACGTCGATCACGTCGCTGCCCCGCCAGAGGTAGGTGAAGACCCGGCCGCGGACGAATTCCCGGGTCAGCTTTGACCGCAGGCGGTGGCTCAGTTCGACCGTTCCCCCGGCCGGTACCGACGGGAAGAGCGCCAGCCCGTCCTTTGTCCGGATGCGGACCGGCTTCCCATTCACCCGGCCTTTCAGGCCTTCGCCCATCCAGGGATAGAGGCGTATCGCCACCGGTCCGGCCTCCCGCCGCGTCACCCTAAGCCAGCCCTCGTTCGGATAACCGGTCTCCACCGTGGCCGGGCCGGTCGCCCGGTCCACCGGGAAGTTGACCGTCAGCGACCGGTCCTGCCACTGGATGGTCCGGTCCCAGACCAGCTGGAGGGCCTGGGGCGCGGTTCCGACGCAGCAGCCGGCGATGGAGCGGAAACGGGTCAGCGAGATGCAGTTCGGTTCGGCGCCGCCGGAGAAGCCGCCCACGATGCGCCGGTCGATTTCCCGGTAGGTCCGTTCCTCGTTGTCCGGGATGCGGTTGTCAACCGCCACGAAGCAGCCGTCCTTGATCTGGTTCTCGACCAGCTGGTTGCGGCAGAAGTTGTTGGCGTCGTTCCAGTACTCCGGGAAGCCGGCCTCGGCCAGTTCCAGGGCGCACTCGATCATGTCCTTTATGCAGCAGGTCTCCGAGTGCTCTTCGGCCATCGGTTTCCACTGGGTGTATTCCGGAACCCAGCCGGCCGAGGAGGAGAGGGAACGGACATAATCATAGACCAGGCGCCCTTTTTCCAGGTAGCGGGTTTCGCCGGTGACCCGTCCCAGCTTGATCAGCCCGATGGCCACCCAGACCGACGAGTGGACATGACCGAAGAACTCCATCCGGTAGTTGAAGTAGCGGGAGGGGCCCAGCAGGTGGTTGGCCAGCCCGATCGCCAGGTCGAGGGCGACCGGGTCCCCGGTCAACTGGTGGCGGCGTACCAGCGGTTCGAGCACCACCCCGTTGCGGATCGCCTGTTCGCCCCGCCCGGTGTGACAGGAAAGATCGAAGCCGCGCCCCTGGACATAGAGGTCGTTGGGGAACTCGTAGAGGGTCTCCTTGATGTCGAAATCGCCCGACCAGAAGACGATCTTCTTGCGTTGGATGACCAGCTCGCGCAGGCCGCGCACCAGCCCGGCCGCCCTGGCCTCGGCCGCGTGGTCGGAAGGATCGTTGGCAAGAATCCGGTTCAGGGCCGAGAGGATGTAGCCCATTTCGTGAAACTGGCTGTGGATGGTCCGGGCCCAGGGATAGGGTTCGTGGAAACGGAGTCCGTGCTCCCCCCAGGATTTCATGAGGTGGCGATAGAAGGATTGCTGAACCTCGGCCCCCTCCGGGGTCTCGAGGAGGCGCCGGACCGCGTCGATGCCCTCGTACCAGGAGGCGACGATCTCGGCGTCGTCCACCCGCAGGTGCTTGGCGAAGGCCGGGTTCTCGTGCGGGGCCACCATCCAGTAGGGCAGGCGGTCGAGGTTTTCATCGACCATGCTTACCAGGTAATTGAGGGCCAGCCGGGCGGATTCGCGCGGCTGGAATTTTTCATAACGGACCGGGCGGCTCATAGACGGCTCCTGTTTTGTGGAGAGACGGCAGTCCGGGATCTTCCGGTTCCGGCCCGCCACGGATTGCGTTCCTTATAAATTATATCCCGGCGCCGCCCTTTCGGGAAACGGCCGTCTCCTTTTCAGCCGCGTTCCGGGAGGGACCGGGTGGTTTTAAACGTTTTTCAACGGACCGGCCACTAATTATTAAAACCGAAAAAGGCACGCGGCGCCGCGGCCCTTTTCGGAACGGGTCGCACCCGAAAACTTAAAGGTTGAAAAAGTCCCATCCGCGGGCCGGCAGCGACGGAAGTCAACGCAGAAAAAGGTTCCGCGGATGGGCAACAGAAAGCCCATACCCGTGTAATCCCCCACCGCGGGTATGGGCTTTTCTCTGGCCGGTACCGGACCGCCGGAGCTCAGCTTACCGGGCTGCCCTCTTCGACCGTCCGTTCAGTGGTGACAATGGACAGGTTGTTCTGGGAATCCCGGGTGGCCAGCAGCATGCCCTGGCTGGTGATGCCCCGGATGACGGCCGGTTCCAGGTTGGCCAGCACGACGATCTGTTTGCCGATCAGCGCCTCGGCCGCATAGTAGGCGCGGATCCCGGCCACCAGTTCCCGGACGTCGCGCTCTTCGGCCGGGTTGCCGTCCGCCCCCGTCACGACGCGGCGGCCGAGATCGACCTTGATCAGGTAGAGCTTGTCGGCATTCGGATGCGGCTGCACCTCCAGGACCCGCCCGATTTTCAATTCCAGCTTCCTGAAATCCTCGATGGTGATCATGTGCCCTCCTTGGGAGCGATCCGTTCGATCAGGTCGGCGTTAAAATAGGCGGCCAGTTCCGGGTCCACTTCCGGGACCAGCCTGGGCGCGCCCTGGCTGCGCAGGGAATCGGTGGCCTGGACGCCGGCGGCCACGCTGTAGCGGGC
>JAKJFK010000214.1 GCA_022704925.1 candidate division TA06 bacterium
GGGAGGCCCGCCAGCAGGTGATCAGGCGGGAGCGCCGGCTTCCGGACGCCCTGGTGGCCTGCGTCGGCGGCGGCAGCAACAGCATGGGACTCTTCCATCCCTTTGTCAGGGACCGGTCGGTGGCCATGTACGGGGTGGAGGCGGCCGGCGCAGGTCTTTCCAGCGGCCGGCACGCGGCCACCCTGAGCGCCGGCCGGCCGGGCGTCCTGCACGGCAGTTACAGCTACCTGCTCCAGGATGGCGACGGCCAGGTCCAGATCGCCCACTCGGTGGCCGCCGGCCTCGATTATCCCGGGGTGGGCCCGGAGCACAGCCACTTCAAGGAGACCGGCCGGGTGACCTACGCGGCCGTGACCGACCGCCAGGCGCTCGAGGCCTTCCACCTTCTCTCCGAGACCGAAGGGATCATCCCGGCCGTCGAATCGGCTCACGCCCTGGCCTACCTGGTGAGGAATCGCAAGGATTTCGCCGGGAAGGTGGTTGTCATGTGCCTTTCCGGCCGGGGCGACAAGGACCTGGACGAAGTCCGGCGGGTTGAGGCGGAGAAGGAGCCTTCATGAACCGGATCGAGCGGAAGTTCCGGGAGCTGGAGCGCGCCGGCCGCAAGGGCCTGATACTCTACCTGACGGCCGGCTACCCTTCGCTGGAGGCGACGCGGGCGCTGGTGCCCGGCCTGGAAAAGGCCGGCGCCGATATCATCGAGCTGGGCGTGCCCTTCTCCGACCCGATCGCCGACGGCGTGACCATCCAGCGGACCAACGCCGCCGCCCTGGCCGCCGGGGTCACCCTGGCCCGGATCCTCAAGCTGGTGGCCGACATCCGGCGGGAATCCCAGGTGCCGATCATCCTGATGGGCTATTACAACCCGATTCTGGCCTACGGGCTGGAGAGGTTCGTCCGCGACAGCTGGAAGGCCGGCGTCGACGGCCTGATCGTGCCCGACCTGCCGCCCGAGGAGGCGGCTCCGCTGCGCCGGGAGCTGAAAAAGGCCCGGCTGGGATTGATTTTCCTGCTGGCGCCGACCAGCGATGATGAGCGCATCGCCCTGGTCGCCGGCCGCAGCGAACCCTTCATCTACTATGTTTCGGTGGCCGGAGTGACCGGAGCCCGCGCTTCCCTGGCGTCCGAAGAGATCGGCGCCCAGGTCGCCCGCATCCGCCGGCAGAGCCGACGCCCGGTCTGCCTGGGTTTCGGTATCAATGGCCCGGAGGCGCTCCGGGAGCTGGTCCCGCTGGCCGACGGGTTCATCGTGGGCAGCGCCCTGCTGAACTGCATCGAGAAGGCCGGCGTCCGCTACCAGGCGGCCGCCGAAGAATTCGTGGCCGGAATGGCCGGGGTCCTGAAGGCGGCGGCCGGCCCGGGGCCGGGAGCGAAGAAGAACTGACCCGCGGCCCCGCCGGGCCCGGTTTTCCGCGCGACCGATTTTGGAGAGAGGCAAAAATGATGAAAAAATTAGGCGTGGCGCTGTTGATCCTGACCTTCGGCTGGTTCGGCCGGCCGGCGGCCGCCGAAAAGGAAGCGGCCGCATTCTACCCGGTTCAGCCGGCGGAGAGCCGCCTGGCCGTCGAGGTGGGCGATTACCTGGAGCGGGTCTTCGGCCGCTATTACCAGGTCCTGCCGCCGGAGCAGTTCGAGCCGGTGCTCAAGGCGGCCCAGGCCAGTAATCCGGAAGTGCCGCTGCTCAACCTCTACCCCTCGCTGGGCCGGAACCTGAAGGTGCGCTACGTGGTGAGCGGCCGGGTGAGCGGAGACACCCGGCTGGAGCAGGCCGAGGTGCTGGTCCTGGAGGTGGCCACCAAGCGCGGCCGCATCTTCCGGACCTCGGGTGCCGCCGGCGAACGCCGGGCCGCTCTGGCCCGCCTGGGCGAGGACCTGCGCCGGTACCTTATTCTGCGCCGGAAACTGGATCTCGAGTCGGAGCGGGAGAGCGACATCGTCCAGGCGGTCGACCGGAAGCTGATGTACCGGGGACCCCGCCCCTCGGCTTCAGTGGCCATTGATGAGACCGGGCTGCCGGAGGGGATGTACCAGTTGTGGGCCGAGAAGAATTTCGGCTACTATCTGAAGACGCTCGGTTTTACCTGGCACCTGGGCGAGGGCGAGCTGCTGCGCAGCTACGCCCGGCGCCGCTGGGCCGGGTCCGGCCAGGCGCTGCCGCTGACCCTGGCCAGCCATTTCTTCGTGATCGGGCGGGCCGAGGCTTTAGAAACGATCATCCACGAAACCGGCCTGGTCGGAAGCCGGGCGAAGCTGGAGGTTGAGGTGCTGGACCGCCTGGCTCGGGTGGTCGACCGGCGCCTGATCGAGGTCGAGGCTTACGGGCTCAGCTCGGGTGCGGCGGCCGTCAACGCGCTGAACATTGCCGCCTCGGAGGCGGCCATCGAAATCCTGCCCGGCCTGCGGCATCCTTAACTTTTACCCCGTTTGCCTTTCCGGGCCAGGTCCCGGGCGATCAGTTCGGCGCAGCGCCGGCCGGAAAGGAGCATCCCGCCGAAGATCGGCCCCATCCGGGGGCCGCCGCAGACCGCGTTGACGGTCATCCCGGCGATGTAGAGTCCAGGGAATACCTCGCCGGTGTTGGCCATGATCAGCTGTTCGCCCTTGTCGGCCCACATCGGCCCTTCGCCCACCACCCCGCCGGAAGTAGTGCGCAGGCCGCCCCGGTTCTTCTCGGCCAGGAGGCGGCAGAGCACCGCTTCGTGGCCGGTGGCGTCCACGACCGCCCGGCTCCGGATGGTGAGCGGGTCGACGTGGAGGCCGGCGCTGCGGACCGCGCCCCAGTTGAGGACCAGCCCGCAGACCCGTTTTTCCCGCAGGTAAAGGTCCTCGGCGTCGATGAGGTTGAAGATCTTGGCGCCGGCCTGGATGGCGCCGGCGGTCAGCCGGGCGGTCGCCTCCAGGGAATCGGCGGTGTAGTAGCCCT
>JAKJFK010000025.1 GCA_022704925.1 candidate division TA06 bacterium
CCCCCTTGTTCGCTATGTTCTACCATAGCTGGAATTCTACTTTCAAGTGGTACAGTTTTCGGGGGGAAGGTCAGATCGGCTATGACATTTTGGCGATACTATTCCTATTGATTCT
Organism: candidate division TA06 bacterium; assembly: GCA_022704925.1. Classification (GTDB taxonomy): domain Bacteria; phylum Ratteibacteria; class UBA8468; order MWAK01; family MWAK01; genus MWAK01. The sequence continues at coordinate 116 of JAKJFK010000025.1, forward strand.
TGTTTTTGGGCTTGTTGAACCAAAAATAAAAGGAGATTGGATATCCTGGTGGTTTCCGGGCATAAAAGAAGAGTGGCTGTTTCCGTTCGTGGTTTTTTTCTTCCCCGCATTCTGGATTTTATCCGCATTGGTTTTTTTAACCGGTTTGCTGTTTCCAAAAAACAGACACAAGCACCCATTTCTTGTTTTCTTGCCTCTTTTAATAATGTTGCGTTTTTATTTTGGGGCGCACGTCATAAATTTCAGCCATAAATTGTTTCTTTGCGGATTGTTTTCAACCACCCTGGTAATTCATATTGTGATTACTGTCAGGAATCGAGATCAGATAGTCAATAATCAGGAGAAAATATGATCGGAAAGAGTATCTGTAAAGGGTTGAGTGCCCTGACCATATTGCAAATCATTGTTCTGCCCCCCGCCTTTTTAAACGCGCAGGAAGAAATCAAGCATGACAGCATGGTAGTCCAGACGATTGAAAAGATGAAACAAGCCAAGGACTGGGACGAACTGCTCCCACAGGCAAGAATCCTGAGGGATATTGGGAAACCCGCTGCGCCCGAGATATTGAAAGCATTCCAGAACAAGAATAACGAAGAAATGTTTAGGAAATTTTTCGCGGACTTGCTTGGTGGTATAAAAGATCAGAAAAGTATCCCCGGAGTGGTCGAAATTCTTCAAGATGAGAAAGAAACGCCCGCCATTCGTTCAAAAGCGGCTTATTGTTTAGGAAAGATGGGGTACCCAGAAGCATGTGCACCTTTAAGGGCGCAACTTAAAAACGATGATTATCTAATAAAGTCTACAGTTGTTTTTGCCCTGGGGTTATTAAAAGATCAGGGTGCTTTTTCCGCGATTGGCGAGGCAACCAAAGACAAAAACGAATGGGTGCGAAATAATGCTGCCAGAGCGCTCGGCATGTTAGCCAACTCGGCCGGCATAGATTATTTAACCCCGCTTCTTAACGATAAAATAGACCATGTTCGCTTGGCTTCAATACAGAGTTTGGGAATAATCGGAACTGAAAAAACGGTTGCTCCTCTTTTGAATGGGTTAAAGGATGCTGTCGCGGTGACGGAAAAAGCGATCGTGATTCAGGCCCTAGGAAAAACGAAGAGCCAGAAAGCCGCCGATACTTTGATCAACATCCTGAAGAATGAGGATTCATACCTGGCAATGAACGCGGCCGAAGCCCTGTCTTTAATTGGAGACAAAAGGGCGATTCCCCTGATTGAAGATAGAATGAAAGCCGCGCAGGACAGCTTTGTTCGAGGGAAATACGAGGCGGCCTACAAGAAACTTACCGAATAATTTTGTTAAACGAACGTTTTTCAGGAGGTCGCATGAAAACCGCAAAACAAAAAAAGTGGAGGCGCGCTTCCCGGTGTTTTCCTATTATTTATGCGGTTTTACTTTGCATGATCACTTCCATCAAGCTTTACGGAACAGAGAATCCTTTTGAAAAGAGTGATGCCATTTATAGATACGGAGCTTTTGGGTGGGGCCATGCCGCACTTTATTCCGACTGGCTCGAAAACTATCCTCCACAGAATTGGGCGTGCCAAGTAATAGTCGAAGCAACCCCAGAATTTGTTCAGTATACTACCTATCAAGATTTTTTGGATTCCGGTGCTTTTTGGGGTGTGCGTTATTGTGCTTTAACGTACGAAAAACGCAACACCATAGCTGCAATTGCAAAGGGGGCTGTAGGATTAAGGTACGACGCAAATGACGGCTACAAGAATCCGGGGGTATCTTTTAGGTGCGACGGTTTGGTTGAGTACAGTTATGAAGCGGTAGGAATAGACATAATATCCAGCGATACTTGGTGGTCATTAACACCCAAAAAACAGTATGACGCGCTTTATGCTCGTTCCTCGGGTTCTGTAATTGAAGCGTCTATTACTTCCCCTGCGGCGAATTCGAAGAAACACGGGACGATAACGATTAAAGCATATGTTTCGGATGGTAATGACGGTTCGGGAATTGAGAGAACCCAATTTTATTACTATGATTCAGAAAACAGCTTTTATTTAATCGGGACGGACGCAGAAAATGCCGACGTTAGCAGGGAATCTCAGGTTAGTTGGAATACAACGACAGTAACGGATGGGGCATATCAGATTCAAGCGGTAGCTTTTGACCAGGCGGGTAGTTCTTTAGCATCTTCAAAGGTCACCATTTATGTTGACAATACCGAGCCCACGGTTACAAATACAAAACCATAGAGAAATCAGGAGATTTCGCCCATTTGACTACCATTCGGACAAAAAAAGGGCAGCTTCCAAGAGGGCGTGTTTTTACAAAGCGATTCCTCCATTCTCGCCCAGCGGCGCGCAGTAGTAATCGGCCAGCCAGCCGGCCAGCCGGAAGATCTCATCGGAGAGGAGCGGTTCGTTATCAAAGAGGCGGCTGACCGGCTTGAGGTCCGTCCGCTCCGGCGCCGTCTCGAGCAGTTCAACCACGAAGCCCGTCCGGCTGCCGCGGCCGAAGGGGACCACCACCCGCTGGCCGACGGAAAGTCGTCCGGCGAATTCTCCGGTTGCGTAGGTAAAGACCTGGCGGGTCTTCAGGGGGAAGGCGACGTTGCAGTAGCTGGCCACCCTTATATTTTACTACAGCGGCGGGATATATAAAAAAGCGGCGGTTACGGCTGCCTTCGGTCTGACCTTCCCCCCGAAAACGGTACCGCTTGAAAGCAGGATTCCGGCTATGTTAGAACATAGCGAACAAGAGGGTACAGGATGCGTCAGCATTTTCCGCAGGGTGGACGCATCTTTACGTTTGGAATAAGGAACCCCGGCAACTTCCTTTTGCTGAGGTGTAACGGACCGGTCTGTTAGGGTCCGCCTGCAAGAAAAAACCGGTCTCGGTTACTTCAGGTCAAGGTCCTGCTTCATCAGCACCGCTTCCCTGGCGTCGATGATGCCGTCCTTGTTGTCGTCGTACTCGGCCTCCAGCCCGGTGTCCACCTTGGCTTTGCCTTTGCTCTTGATGAGGGTGTACCGGTCCTGCATGAGCCGGCGGCTTTCGGCCGGTTCGAGCCAGCCGTCGCCGTTGGCGTCGTAGCCGGACTCCAGCCAGTTGTTGACCCGGCTGCGGCCGTTGCGCCAGGAGAGGCGGCGTTCCCTGGCGTCGATCTCGCCGTCGTTGTTGAGGTCGAGCCGCTCCTTTTTGAGCTTCTTCCAGGCCTCCAGTTCGGCCGGGTTTACCCGGCCGTCATTGTCGGTGTCGGCCCGGCGTTCCCACCAGGTGTTCGCCTTTGATTTCCGCTCCCGACTCCAGGCCTTATCCCGGCGGATCTCCTGGGGGGTCAACACTCCGTCCTGGTTCCGGTCGGCGTGACGGGCCTTCTGAGCCGGGGTCGATTTGGGTCCGGCCACGGCCGCCGTGGCCACCAGCAGCAGCGCCGTCACGATCAGGACGGCCCCATACAACCTTCTCTGCCTCATGCTCCCTCCCGTCCAGGAACAAGGCCCGCCGGCGGCGCGCCGGCCTCAGGGCTTGGTGCGGTCTTCGATGATCACCTTCTTCAGCACGACATCCTGCAGGGGCCGGTCGTTTCGGTCCCGTTTCACCCGGGTGATTTGATCGACCACCTCCTGCCCGGAGACCACCTGGCCGAAGATGGTGTGCTTGCCGTTCAGCCAGGGCGTGGGGGCGACGGTGATGAAGAACTGCGAGCCGTTGGTGTTGGGCCCGGCGTTGGCCATGGCCAGCCGGCCGGTCCGGTCGAAGCCCAGTTTCGGGGTGCACTCGTCCTCGAACTGGTAGCCGGGGCCGCCGATGCCCACCCCGAGCGGGTCGCCGCCCTGGATCATGAAATCGGGGATGACCCGGTGGAAGACGGTCCCGTCGTAAAGGGGTTTCTTCTGCTTCCGGCCGGTTTTGGGATCGGTCCATTCCTTCTTGCCCAGCGCCAGCCCGGTAAAGTTCCGGACCGTCTTGGGCGCCTCCTTTTCGTAAAGGAGGCAGGTGATCCGGCCCTGGCTGGTCTCGAAGATGGCGTAGAGGCCCCTGGGCAGGGGTTTCTCTTCACTCGCCAGCGGGGCGACCGATCCCAGCAGTAGTCCGGCGGCCAGCAGGCTCATCAGGTTTTTCATCTTCTCTCCCGCCCGGCCGCGGCCGGGCTTCAGGTTGTCGGGACGGCCCGGCCCCGCGCAGCGCGGTTCCCGGCCGGACCCGGTTTTAGATCTTTACCAGTTCGTCCACCCGAATCGGCCGGCCGGTGTTGAAGGAATGGTTGGCGCAGACGCCGGTCATGATCGACATCACCCCGTCGTAGAGACCGGCCGCGTGGCCGAGCGGGTCCTTCTTCGGACCGATGAAGATGTCGTCCAGCAGGCGGACGTCCCCGCCGCCGTGACCGCCGGATCCCTTTTCATAGTTGACCAGCAGCGGCTTTCCCCAGAGCGGACGCAGGACGATCGCGGCCGGCCGCGCCTCGTCGCGCGGCTCCAGGCCGCGCAGTTCCGGCATGTTGAAGTCATCCTTGGCGCCGCTGACATACGGGCGTTCCTCGATCTCGACCTCCAGCCGCCCCCGGGTGCCGTTGAACATGACCCGGTACCCCTCCCAGGGCGAGTAGGCGGTCAGGTGGTAGGTCATGGTGGCCCGGTTCCGGTAGCGGACCAGTACCGCCATGTCGTCTTCAATGCTGATGCCGTCACCGAAGACGCTCTGGTCGCGCAGGTAGCCGTCCTCCTTCTCCGCCTTGAGGTAGAGGCCTTCGAGGCGTTCGTTCCCCTCCAGGTGCAGGGCGAAGGGGTCATCCTTGGCCCACCGGCTGCCCCGGGCCCGGTAGTAGAAGTTGAGTTCGCCGCGCTCCTCGGCGTTCTCCCGGCCGTAGAAGGCGAGCCGGCCCAGGCCGAAGACCAGTTCCGGGGCCGAGGCGATCCACCAGTTGACCAGGTCGAAATGGTGGGTGGCCTTGTGGACCATCAGGCCGCCGGAGTTGCGCTTGTCCCGGTGCCAGCGGCGGAAGTAATCGGCGCCGTGCTGGGTGTTGAGCAGCCATTCGAAGTGGACCGAGAGCACCCGGCCGATGGCCCCGGACTGGATGATCTCCTTGATCCGGCTGTTGAAGGGGGCGTAGCGGTAGTTGAAGGTGACGGTGAGCTGCCGGCCGGTCTTTTTCTGGGTGTCGATGATGGCCTGGCACTTGTCGGCGTCCACCGTGAGCGGTTTCTCGGTGACGACGTCGCAGCCCAGTTCCATGGCCCGGATGATGTAACGGTGGTGAGTCCGGTCCATCGAGGTGACGATGAGACGGTCGATCCGGTTCTCCTTGAGCATCCGGTCGAAGCGGTCCGGCCGGTAGGTCGGGACCGGCTTCTTGCCGTGGGTCCGCTGGAAATGGTCATTCCAGAATTTCATCCGGACCGGGTTGAGATCGCAGAAGGCGGCCAGCTTGCCGTACTTCTCGTGGCTGGAATAGAGGGCGCTGCTGTACATCGCCGAGCGGCCGCCCAGCCCTACGATGGCGTAGCGGAGCGGTCTTTTTTTACTGGCAACGGCCATTTTTCAAACCTCCGGTCTGGCGAGAGAGGAGCACTTTTTGAAATATTATATATTTTATTATAACACGGGAAAAGGAATCGGGGCCGACGGAGGCGAAACTTCAAGGAGAAAGGTCGCCGTCGGTCAGGCTGGTCAGGGAGAAGGGCGGCAGGTTGAGGCTGACGGTGCCGTCGCGCAGGACGGGCGCCGGGACGGCCCGGTTGAAAGCGGTCTCGTCGGACTGGAAAACCTTGAGGTTTTTGATTGTTTCCGGCAGTCCGGTCAGGGTGGCCGTCCGGCCCGGCCCGAGGTTGGCGATATGGATCGTCAGGATGCGTCCGGACTTCTCCCCGGCCCCGGCCGGCCGGCCGGAGAAGGCGGTGACCAGGACTTCGGGCCGGTCGGATTCCGAAGCGACCGCGAGTCCGGCCGGCGTCAGGTTGACGAATTGTTTCAGGAAGGCGTAACGGAGGGTCGGCCGGTACCGGATCGGACCGGTGTCGGTGCCGGTTTCCGCCTGGAGCGGCCCGTAGTCGTCGGTGTACTGCCATTCCATGATCGACTGGGGCCGGGCGTGGCGAAGCAGCTCCTGGTAGAGTCGCAGTTCCTGGACCGCGTAATGGAAGGAATGGATGTACCAGCGGGTCAGGTAGGCGGAGGCGTCGGTGCCGGCCTCGGTCACCAGCAGCGGGAGCCGATGGCGGTCGGCCAGTTCCTTCCAGGCCCGGTACTCTTCGGGTCGGGCGCCTCCCCAGGCGTGAAAAGCCAGTCCGCCGGCATAGGGCAGCAGCTCCGGTTTAGCCAGGACCGTGGCCGGGTAGTCAATGGTTTCGGCCGCCCGGTAAACATCGCCGACCAGAATTCTGGTCTTGAGGCCCAGTTTTGACAGGCGGCCGCCGATCAGGTTTACCGCCAGGGCGTGCTCTTCGGGCGAAAGGAGCACCTGGACGCCGACGTCGGGTTCGTTGAAGGAGAAGAACTCCGCCTCCACCCCGTACTCCTGGCGGGCGTAGAGCAGGTAAGCGGCGATTGATTCCACCAGTTCCGGCCAGCGGTCGGCGGCGATCCGGCACCGTTCGCCGGAGATCTCGTTGCCGGCCGCGATCCAGCCGGGGACCTTCCAGACGCTCCAGCCGACGGGAATGCCTTTTTTATGCAGTGCCGCGGCCAGCTGAAACTCCTCGCGCAGGCGGCTGCCGGGCCGGTCCTGGCGCCGGAAGTATTCGAGGTCCATCCGTTCCGGGTCGCCGTTGTCATTCTCCGGCTCCCACTCGTCCAGGCCCATCCGGAGGCGTACCCGGCCGAGCCGGAACTCCTCCAGGCAGCGCCGGCCCGGCTCCGGGTCGGTCCAGAAGCAGAGGTTGCCGCCGAAGCCCTGGAAGGCCGATTCGGCCAGGCCGGGATTGACCTTGATCCGGACCGGCCGGCGGTCGGGTTTGGCCTCGGCCGTCAGGTCCAGCTCCAGCCGGGCCGTGGCGCCCGGTTCGACGACGGCGGCCATTTCCAGCGCCAGCCAGTAGTATTTCTGCCCTTCGGAACGGGTGACGCCCAGGCGTATTTTGCGGTTGCCGTCCAGGCGGCCGGACAGCTTCAGGCGTCCCGCCGGCCCCTCGAACCGGAAGGAGTTTCCGAGGCCTTCTCCGATGGCGCTTTCCGCCTCGTTTTTGGCGGGCAGTCGGAATTCAACGCTTCGCCCCTTCCGGTCGGGCAGGCCGGCCCGGCCGCCCTCCAGGAGTTCGGCCGGCAGAAAAAGGAACAGCTGCGCTCCTTCCAGGCGGCGGCCGGCGGCCTGGGAGAGGGTGAATTCGAGGAGGAGCCGGGAACCGCCGCTTCCGGGTGAAATCGCCTGGCGGTAACGGCCCAGGGTTTCGTAGAAGGTCTGTACTTCTCCGCGCCAGGACCGGGTTTCCCCCTGCCGGGCGTACTCGACCAGCCGGGCCTGGCTGTAAAGGGAGAGGCGTTCGCCGCCGGCCGGGTAGAGGACCAGGTTGGCGCTGATCGGGAAGAGCGTTTCTCCGCAATAGATTCCCACCGGCCGGCCGGCGCCGTTGACCTGCAGGAGCTCGGCGGCGCCGGCGTTCCCCCGGGCCAGCAGCAGCGCGGCCAGCAGCCCGGCCGCGGCCAGGCTGCCTTTGAGACCGGCGGAGCGGAGATTTCTCTTCATGGTTCCGGGACCAGTTTCAGGTTGAGGCGCAGTTCGCTTCCGGCCGGGAGGCCGGCGACCGGGAGGATCAGCTGGGCGTTGCCGCCTTCGTTCCGGGACTCAAAGCCGAAGGCGCTTTTAAGGGTGCCGCCCGGGATCTGGAAGCCGGCCTCCAAACTGAGGCGGCTGCCATCGGCCAGGGTCAGCCGGTAGCCGCCGGGCTGGGCTTCCAGCCGGCCGGCCAGCCGGAAGATGACCTGACCGGCGGTTTCGGCGGGCCGGGCCTTGACCCGGTAGCGGTACTCGATTTCCAGGGCCGCCGGGCCGGGTTTCAGGGTCCGGAGCAGGTGGAAGCCGTCGTTCTCGTTCTCCAGCTGGAGGGCGGGTCCGGCCAGGACCCGGACGTTGGGCTTCTCGGTGACCATCAGGCCGAGGTTGTAGAACTCATCCTTGAGGATGACCGGAGCCGCGCCCCGATTGGCCGAGTAGGTTTCGCCGCCCGGCGTCGGCCGCAGCGACCAGGGGCCGCCCTTCACTTCGACGGCCTGGGCGGCCGTCTCCCGGCCGGCCTTGGCCGCCAGCAGGACCGGCTCCAGGCCGGCGGCCGCCATTCCGGCCACTTCCAGGAACTGGACGTCGCGGCCGGCCTTGAGGTTGAGCGCGGTCTGGTTCCGGAAGGGCGTCTCGTTACCCATGATGTCGCGCACCAGGCCGCCGGCCGGCCTCGGAAACTTCAGTTCCAGGTCCAGTTCACCCTTCTCCTCCCACCAGAAGGCGGCCAGGGCCGAGCTGCCCCGTTCGAAGAGGTGTATCTTCAGGGCGTCCTCGGAGAGGATCTTGACCGGCCGGGCTCCGTCCAGCGAGTAGGAAGTGACCGCGAAGGCGCTGCCCTCGGGCTTGAGGCTGGAATCGTGCTCGATGAAGGTCCAGGAGTACTCGAAGCCGGGATTGTAGTCGGCCGGCCAGGTATTCCAGTAGTAGCACTGGAAACGGGCCTCCGGCAGCGAGCAGACCGTGGTGTAGAAGTGGCCCACCTGCTGGACGCCGGGCCGCTCGGGCCGGTAATCGGGCCGGGTGGAGTAAAAGGTGGAGCCGCCCCAGCCGCCGCCCTCGGTATTCCAGACCGGCTTGCCGCCCAGCAGCTGGCTGTACTTTTTGAAGGCTTCGGCCAGGCCGGAGGAGTAGTTGTAGAAGTGGGCCGAGACCTCGTCCAGGTGGTTGAGTCCGCCCAGTTCGACGAAGCGGCGCAGGAAGCCGCCGGAGAAGAGGGTCGAGGAGAGGCCGATGACCAGGCAGTCCGGATCGGCCCGCTTGGCGGCCGCGTAAGTGCGGCGGCAGAGTTCGGCGTAGAAATCGGCCGACTGGGGCTCGTTCCAGACCTCCCAGACCCGGACCCGGCCCTTGAAATGGCCGACGGTCTTTTCGACGTAGGTCTCCCACTCGGACCAGTTCCTGGGCCGGCTGGTGTAGCCCTGGGAGCCGTCCTCGCTCGCCCAGGCCGGCGTTCCGTGCAGGACCCCGAAGACGCTCACCCCGTACTTGAGCGCCCGGTCCAGCTTCTCGTCGGCCTTCTCCCAGGTCCACTCGCCCGGCTTCGGTTCCACCGCGTACCAGCAGAAGGACCAGTGGTCCCGGCTCCACTTGGTGCCCAGCGCCCGGGCCAGGTAAAGATTGGCGTCGCTGAACTGGACCAGGGCCCCGAACTTCGATTCCGGCCGCAGGCCCGGGTAGCGGGGCGGCGGCACCACCGCGAAGATCTGCTCGTTGAGGACCTGGCCGGACCCGTCCTTCAGCAGGGCCCGCAGGCTGCCGCGCAGGTGGTCGGGCAGGCCGATCTTAACCGCGGCGGTCGTCCCGGCCCCGGCCCCGGCCCGGATCGACTGGCGCCAGGCCTCCCGGCCGAAGTAATCCTCGATGGTCAGGGTCAGGTTCTCGGCGGCCGGCGCCGGCCCGTAATTACGGCTCTGGAGAAGCAGCTCCTTCGGTTCCGTCCAGGTGAAGAGGTTGAAGTCCCGGCCTGTGGAGATTCCGTGTTCCAGGGTGCGGGCCGGCTGATAGGGGCGCAGGTCGCCCTCCTCGAGCGCCAGGTTGTCGGCCAGGACCCGGCCGCTCAGGCGCAGGGTATAGGTGTTGCCGCTCGGATTGGCCGGCGGCACGAAGGAGAAATTGTAACGCTGCCAGTCGCCGGTGACCTTGAAGTCCTGGCTGATGGCCGCCTGCTTGGTCCGGTATCCATCGCTGTAGCCGTTGAGAAATTCCACCCGGAGGTTGGCACTGCTGCCGGCGGCCGCCTTGAAGTAGCCGGAGAAGGTGTGGCGGCGGTAGGGGCGCAGTTTCAGCCGCTGGTACCAGAGACGCTCGGCCGGCATGGCCCGGCCGCCCTCCAGGCCGCCGGCGACCGGGACCAGCTTCCCGCCGCCGAAGATCCCCCAGCCGCAGCCGGTCTCCAGCTCGAAGGAGGAGTTGGCAAACTTGTTGCCGGGCTGGTAGTCGGTCTCCTCCTTGACGGCGCTGGCCAGCTCCATCTTCGGGGTCAGGGTGGTCCCGGCCAGGAGTTTCTGGATCTCGGCCTCCGGCAGGCCGGTCACTTCGGCGAAGAAGAGGTCGTCCAGGAAGATGCGCAGGCCGGGCTTGGTGGTATAAAGGATGAAGCGGAACCAGCCGATGGTGTTGATGTCGGAGGTGACCAGGCCGCCGATGTGGGTCCACTCGCCGAGGTAGCGGAAACGGGTGCGCGGAAAGCTGCCGCCGGCCCCGACGAAGCCGGGCGTGGACATGTGGAGATAGAAGGAGGGTGAGTCGCCGGTCGCCGGGTCGAATTCGGTCCGGGTCCAGAAGGAGAAGACGAACTTGCGGGGCGGGCCGCCCGGGACGTTGATCGGGAAGCGGAACCAGTTGCCGCTGGCCTGCATCGGGGCCAGGGCGAGCGCGTAGTTCCCGCTGTGGGCCTCCTTGACCCACTCCACCTTCGGATTGCCGCCGACGGTGTAGCCGCCGGGTAGGCTGCCGCCGGTGCCGACCTCTTCAAAGCCGGGGTTCTTGAGCCAGTTGACGCCCGGGGCGACCTGGGCCCGGACAATCCCCGGCAGCGCGGCGGCGATCAGCGCGGCCAGACCGATCGTAATCCGGAATTTCCTCACGTTTCCCTCCTTGGGAATAGCAGGCTGGCCAGCGGCAGTCCATCGGAGACCAGCTGGTAGGTTTCGGTCCACTTCTTTTCGTTTCGAAAGGTGCCGGGGCCGACCAGTTCGCGCTCCTGGTCGAAGCGGCGGCCGGCCGGTATCCGGTAATGGTGCGGCCCGAGCAGGTTGCGCAGGGAGTTGACCGCCTCCAGTTCCAGCCGGTTGCGGCCCGGCCGGGCCAGCCCGGTTATCTCCAGCCGGTAGGGCGGCCAGAGCAGCGTGCCGGCGCTCCGGCCGTTGATCCGCACCTGGTAAACGGCCGCGGCCGGGTTTTCCAGTTCCAGCCAGACCCGGCCGAGATTCTCCTTCAGCTCGAACTCCTGCGCCGCCGCCAGCCGGCCGGCGAAGAAGGGATAGCCCTGAGCGGTCCAGGCGCCGGAGCGGAGGCGCTCCGGTTCGGCGGCGGTCAGCCGGAAACGGCGCCGGCCGGGGCCGGCGACGGCGAAGTCCCCGGTTATAAAAAGGTTCTGGAGTTCGGTGTCGGACCGGAAGCCGGTGCGCAGGATGATTTCGTTCCGGCCCGGCCGCAGCCGGCCGGCGGCCGGAAGTTTGCGGAAGGCCGGGTCAACCCACCAGCCGGGATGGGCCGGGCGCCGCAGCGGCCGGCCGTTGAAGCGGATCTGAAATCGTTCCGGGGTTTCCATGACCAGGAAAATTTCCGTCTTCGGTTTCGGCGGTTGCTTGACCTGGAAATCGAAGGCCAGTTCCACCGTGGCCAATATCTTCAGGCGGCCGAGCCGGCGCCGGTTCAGCCAGGGCTGGGCCCCGCTGTTGGCGTCCCAGGCCCCGGCCTTCAGCGCCTGGCGCAGTTCCGCCTCGGCCTGCCAGACCGGCCGCCGCGGGCTCCAGGCGCCGCTGTTCACCCGGTAGCGGCAGTAGTCGAGCACCAGGGCGTTGGGATCGAGGCGCCGGAATTCCCATTCATTTTTCAGCGGCCGGCGGACCGGCTTTGGGCCGGTCCCGGTTTCGGCCGCCTTGACCCGGGCCGGTTCCGGTCCGTTGATGACCAGGAGGCGGCTCTGGGCCGGGGCGAATTCAAGGTCCAGCTGCCAGCCTTTCCCTTCCCGCCGCGCCGGCAACCGGCGGGCCGTGCCTTCGGCCGCGTCCCATTCCAGGGGCTTCTTCCGGCCGGCCAGCCCGACCCGGTAGCGGCCGCCGCGGAAGCGGTCCAGGTTGACCAGGAAGTAAACCTGGCTTCGCCCGCAGTCCCGCCGGTGCGCGTAAATGGACGGAGTCCCGCCGCCCCGGCCGTCGTTAATTATGATGTCCGGCGCGGCCAGGCCGTTTAAGAGATCCGTCAGAAGTTCGATTTTGTCCAGCATCTCGACGCCGGGGCGGCCGAAGAAGGCGGCCAGCCGTTTCGATGGGCGGCCGGAGAGGAGCCGGGGCCGGGGCTCCAGGGCCAGCACCCGGCCGCCGGATTCCCGGAAGGCCTCCAGGAGTTTCAGAGTCCCTTCCATCAGGTTGAAGAGCGGCGGCAGGATGACCAGCCGGTAGGCGGCTTGGCCCACCCGCAGCCGGCCGCCTTCCACCCGGCCGTGTTCGGCCAGGAGCGTCTCGTCCCCGTAATCATGGCCGTAATGGAGTTCGCAGAGGCGGCGGGAGAGTGCGTTGAAGGAGCGGTCGATCCCGACCAGGCGGCGGTTGGCCCGGAAGAGTCCGGCGTAGCTGGCGGCCGGCTGGAAGGAGGCGAAGGCGCTGGTCGAGGGATGGAGCAGCAGGATCTCGGCATGGTACCGGCCCCGGGTCAGCAGGTATTCCAGCCGGGCGAAGTAATCCTCCAGGCGATGGTGATGGGGCCACCAGGGCTGCTGGAAGAAGAGGGAGGGCGGGTAATCCAGCTTGCGGTGGCCGCGCAGGGAGTAGTGACTGAGGTGCTGGCAGCGGAGGTTGACGCCCAGCGCGTGCTCCCAGTCGCCCACCCATTTCAGGCCGGCCGGTCCGAAGTCCCAGCCGCCGCCGGCGTAGAGCTCGGAGAGGACCCGCGGTTTGCCCAGCTGGTTGGCCACGCTGGCCGCCTGCTTCATGGTCACCAGCGGCTTGATGTTCCAGCCCAGGTGGTCGACGCCGGGATAGTGCTGGTACTGGTAGTGGAACATGAAGGCCTGGTTGAGGAACTGGACCAGGAGCGGCTCCTCGCCGTTGTAATGGCCGGTGAAGAGCAGGCGGTTCCGTTCGCACCAGCGGTAAAGACGGCGGGAGAAGTTTTCGGCGAAGAGTTCGGCGGCGGCCGACCAGAAGTCGAGGCGGACCCGGCCGGCGCCGGCCAGCGGGCGGAAGAGGGCCGGCAGGTGCTCCCGGATGTCGTAACCCCGCTTCCGGAGAAAATACCCCGGGAAGTTTTCGGTCCAGGGGATCCCCGGCCCGTAGAGCATGCCGCGCCAGTGCGGCTCGTCGGTGAA
>JAKJFK010000215.1 GCA_022704925.1 candidate division TA06 bacterium
GTAAATGGGGACCTCGAAGTAACCGGACTCGATCCGGGTAAAGGTGGCGGCCCCGGGAAGGGTACCCGCAAGGTTGTTGGCGGCGAGGTTTCCGCTCACGGTCGTTCCGGCGCAGGTGATGTTCCGGGCATAGACCGCGTGCTTGTTAAAGGCTTCGGAGATGCCCTGGCCCGGGTACTGGCGGGGTCGGTCGGTGTAAGCGCGGCCGCGCAGGGGAACCTTCAACTGGCGGCGTACCCCCTTGTATTCGCCCACGGCGATGATGGTGATGGTGTCACCGACGGCGTCGTCGAGGAGGCCAACGTAATAACTGCCGTCATTCAGAGTGCCCTTGAGACCGGTATTGTCGCCCCGAACAAGATAGGTAAGATCGCCGGAGAGGTTAAGATTGGCGGCGTCGGTGGTGATCGAGCCACCCAGCGCGTTCAGGCTGTCCCAGAAGGGGAAGGTGTCGTATCCGAGCGCGTCTTTTCCCGTGTAATTGAAGCGGTAGATGGCATCGGCGACGCCGGCTTCGGCCAGGTTGAGGGCAATGGCGGCGTTGGTGGCGTAATTCTCCTGGCGGGAGGTGGCCGCCACGATCCAGAAGAGGCTGGCCAGCAGAGCCAACAGGATGAAGGCGGTCAGGATGGCCACTACCAGGGCCATGCCCCGCTTGTCCGTCCGCCGTCCGGGTTCCATGTCCTTTTGCTCCGAGTTGCCGCAAATCTTACTGGATCCCCCAGTTGAAGGAGAAGTAGACATCATCGCCCCGGTCATTGGGATCGAAGTTGGAATAGTTGGATTCGAGAAGCTTGTTGCTGCCGGAGGAGATGATGATCATGGTACCGCTGGCGCCGGCCGGTTTCACCGAGGCGCTCCGGGACCAGAAGAGACGGTATGGACGGCCCCAGGGATCGAGCGGCCGGCCGGTGTTTTGTTCATACTCTTTGTAGGTCAGGTAGGGGCCGTTCCAGAGGTTGCCGGTCAGAACTTTTGCATCATCTAACGGGGTTGCCATATCAGCATCGGTTGAAGAAAGAGGAGGATCGTGTAAAGCAGGGACCTCTCGCATGTAATCATTATCAATATCGGGACAGTTTGACAACCACACCCTGATATTTCCGGCGGCGGTGGCCGGTTTGGTTAAATCCTCCAGGCGCACGTAATGGCCGATGTCGTTATAGACCTGGCCCATCACCGTGGCCAGGTGCTGCATCTCCGCGCGGGCCCGGTTTACCTCACTCTGTTCAATGGCCTTCATGACACCCGGCAGGGTTATGCTGGCCAGGATGACAATGATAATAATCACTACCAGCAATTCGATAAGGGTAAAGCCTTTTTCACTCGTTTTTTTCTTTTTCATCATGCCTCCAATAACTTTAAGGTTAATTCAAAACACGGGCAATCAGAGTTGCCAGAAAAAGAAGGAAGAAGCCCTGAATGCGGAACCAGGCCATCTCCCCGGTCTCGTTCACGGCCGCCCGGCTGCCCGGCAGCAGCCGGCAGACCAGCCGCCGGTCAACCCGGGCCGCCCGGTCGGGAAGCAGGAGCAGCAGTCCCCCGGCGCCCAGCAGGAGGGAGAGCAGGAAGAACTTGAGGGCATTCAGGCGCGGTTCGGTCGAAATGGAGAGGAGGTTAACCGTTACCCCGATCCAGGCCACCAGGACCAGCAGGAGCGCCGCCTGCAGGGTCAATACCCGGGCCCGGCGCCGCTGCTTCTCCAGGCGGGAGATGACCTCCGGCACCAGGGAGGCGGCCGGCCGGTTCTGACGGGCCTCGTCGGCCGCTTTTCTGAGCCAGGATTCAACCATTTCTTCCAGTTTGTCCATCTGCCTCATTTTTATTATAACATTAAACCCGGCTTTTTATCCCGGGCGGCAAATTGGCCGGCCGGGATTTCCTTTTTCCTCCGGCCTTTCGTATATTTAGTACCAGAAACGGCTGGCCGGTTCATTTTTTTCGAAGGCGGCCGGCCAGCAGGCGGCGGGCCTTGTAAAGGCGGGATTTGACCGTGCCCTCCGGGATGCCGAGCCGGCTGGCGATTTCGGCCAGCGGGGAGTCCTCGAGGTAATGGCTGACAAGCACCGTCCGGTAACGCTCCGGGAGGCGGGCCAATCCTTCGCGCAGGCGGATTTCCTCCGACTCGCGGTCCAGTCGTTCCGGGGGGAGACGGCGGAGACAGGGCAGGTAATCGGCCAGTTGCACCATGGAGCGGCGGCGGCGGAGGCGTTTCCGGAAGGTGTTGACCAGGATCCGGTAGGCGTAGGTGTACAGCCGGGCTTCGCCCCGGAAGGCGGCCAGGCGCAGGCAGAGGGCCAGCATGGTCTCCTGGACGAGGTCGAGGGCCTCCTCCCGGTTTCCGGCCAGGAATAAGGCCACCCGGAAGAGACGCGGCTCCAGGCCGCGCAACAACTCTTCCAGGGCCGACCTGTCGCCCCGTTTCGCCCGGCGAAGCAGCCCGGTTTCTTCATGGTTGGCCACGCGAAAAACATCATATCAACATCGTTCAGGTTTGTCAATCCGGGGCGGCCGGGAGTATAATATCCGCCGGTCTTTTCGACGCCCGGGTAGTTTTTTCCTTGATCAGAGGCCATTCGGAATAAAAATTATGGGCATAAAGATACTGAGCACCGGTTCATACCTGCCGGAACGGGTATTAAGCAATGCCGACCTGGAAAAGATGGTTGAAACCTCGGATGAATGGATAACCACCCGGACCGGCATCCGCGAACGGAGGATCGCCGCCCCCGGCCAGGCCGCTTCCGACCTCGGTTACGAGGCGGCCCGGCTTGCCCTGCAGCGGGCCGGTTTCCCGGCTGAAAAGCTGGAGGCGATCATCACCGCCACCATCACCGGCGACCATCCCTTTCCGGCCACCGCCTGCCTGATCCAGGA
>JAKJFK010000216.1 GCA_022704925.1 candidate division TA06 bacterium
CACCTTCAGCCCCTGGCGCGCCTCGGCGGCCGCCAGGGCCGAACCGATGTCGGCCAGGGGAAAAACGGCACTCAGATAAGGGCGGCCCGGGATGGAGCCTCCGGCCAGCAGGGCGAGTGCCTGCGCGTTGTGAGAAGGAGCCGAACCGTGCGTGCCGACCACCCGGAGCTCGCCGTAGTGAATCAGGTTGGTGTCCAGGTTCACGGTCTGTCCCTTGGGCAGGCCCCCGAAGAAATTTACCGTGCCCCGCTTGTCAACCAGCTGGAGTGACTGCTCCTGGGCGATCCCGGCGCCGGTGGCCACCATGACCTGGTCGGCCAGCCGGCCGCCGTTTATCTCCCGCACCGCGGCGGCCGGATCCTCGGAACCGGGGTTGACGTAGCGGTCGGCGCCGGTGAAACGCGCCGCTTCCAGGCGGGCCGGGTCGGGATCGGAAACGATCACCCGGAAGGCGCCGCGCCGGCGGGCCAGCTGGGCATGAAAACAGCCGATCGGCCCGGCGCCCAGCACCAGCACCGTCGAGCCGAAACCGATCCCGCTTCGCTCCTGGCCGTTGATGACGCAGGCCAACGGCTCGGCCAGGGCGGCCTCTTCGAAGGGAAGCCCGTCCGGGATCCGGTTGACGCAGGCGTTGCGGAGCATGCGTTCCGGAACCTTGAGGTACTCGGCGAAACCGCCGTCGAAGTGGTAGCCGACGGCGATCAGCCGGTCGCACATCGCCGGCGCCCCGCGCCGGCAGAAGAAACACTCGCCGCAGGGAACGGCGGCCGCCAGCTGGACCCGGTCGCCGACCCGGAACTCGCTGACGCCGGCGCCGGCGCCGGCCACCTCCCCGGCAATCTCGTGGCCGGTCACGCGCGGAAACCGGATGAGACGGTGACCATGGTGATAGATCTTGACGTCGGTACCGCAAACGGCGCAGGCGCGCACCTTCACCAGCAGTTCGCCCGGCCCCGGTTCCGGCACCGGCCTATCCTGATAAACAAGGTCCTCAATGCCCCGCAGCAGGGCCGCTTTCATCTTCACCAGTTTTCTCCCCCCGGCCGCCGGGATGACTCTCAAACCGGCCGCCGGTCATGTTTAAAACCGTCTCAAACCGGCATTAACGTTATCTCCGGCCGGCAATTAATGATTATAGCACAGCGTCAATTCGGCCGTTAATCCCGATCGGCCTGCTCCGGATTCGGCCGCCAGGGAATGGGCCGGCAGAGGGCCCGCAGGTTCTCGAACGGCGTGGCCGCCGGTATTTCGCAGCCGGCGCCGACCAGGTAAGGGTTTCCGGAGGCCTGGTAACAACGCCGGAGGTCGGCCGCGATCCGGTCCGGCGTGGAGCGCAGAACCGCTTCGGCCGGGTCCAGGTTGCCGGCCAGGGCGGTCCGGGGACCGAGTAGCCGCCGGCTCCCGGCCAGGTCCACCATCCAGTCGAGATCCAGCACGTCAACGTCAAGGCCGGCCAGCGACGGCAGGTGGCGGGTGATGTCTCCGCAGATGTGGAGGCGAACCAGCCCGCCGGCTTTGCGTATTTCGTCCACCAGCCTCTGCTGGCGCGGCTTGATCAGGTCCTCGTACATGCGCGGCGAGACCTGGCTGACAATCGCCTCGCCGACGCCGATGGTGTCGGCGCCGGCCGCCAGCTGGGCCCGGGCGAACTCCACCGCCGTTTCAAGGCATTCGTCCATGAGCCGGGCGGCGTACTCCGGCTCCAGAGCCAGGTCGGAGAGAAAATTGGTGACGCCCCGCAGGTCGGCCGCCTCGGCGGCCGGCCCCTCGACCCAGCCCAGGATGGAGTAATCGCCGGCCCGCTCCCGGAAGGTCTCGACCGCCCGAATCCGATCCAGCAGACGCGGAGAACGGCGCGGATCGGGCCGCTTGAGCCGGGCCGGGTCCCGGTCGACGGCCAGGGGGGGCCGCGGACACCGGGGCACCCCGTCGCGTATAAAAACAATCTCGGCGCCGTAACCGGCCGTCTCCCGGTAGGGGTCGGAGATAACGCTGACCTGGTCGAATCCGAAGTCGGCGGCGCAGCGCAGGTTGGCTTCGACCAGAACCCGGTAATCGGAGGCGAAGGCCCCGTAATGGCTGCCGATGTAACGGGCGGCGAATTCCATCAGGATCGGCACCCGGGCCGGGTGATCCACGGCCTGGCCGCGAATGCTCCGAAAATAACGTTCCCGTCCGGTCATTTTCCCGGCCGCGCCGCCGCCAGGCGGACGTAAGCGGTTTCCACGGCCCGGTAAACCGGCGAGTCCGGCTTCAGGCCGCACACCTCGTGCAGCACCCGCCCCGGGCCGCCGGCGGCAATGAGTCCGGCCAGCTCGACCGCCTCCGGATCCTCCGGGTAATCGTAGGCAAGGGCCGCCGCCACCGCCCGCGCCAGGTCTTCAAATTCCACCTGCTGTTCCAGGCAGAGGCGAAGCGCGCCGATCAGCCGGTCGTTCGGACCCAGCTTGCGCAGCGGTTCGCGGCCCACCCGGAAGACGGTATCACCCAGGGCCCGGTTTCCAAAACGCTCCCGCAGGTCGGCGATATAGCCTTCCAGCTGACCGGAAAGGAAAGGATGCTTCCGGGTAAGCGCGCCGCCCGCCTCGGCCAGAACCCGGTCCAGCCGGTCCCGGATCTCCGGGTCGCGGACCGCTTCCCAGATGTAACGGTACCCCTTCAGGTATCCGTAGTAGGCGCAGACGGCGTGGCCAAGGTTGTGGATGTAAAGTTTCTGTTCCTCATAGGCGTGGATGTCGTCGACCGGCAGGAAACCGGCCACCTCCGGCAGCCGGTCGCCCTTGAAGGCCTGGCGGGCCACCGGCAGAACCTGGTAGGGCTCGACCAGGACCAGCAGCGGCTCCCGGGCCAGCAGGTCGGCCGGCACCGGCGGG
>JAKJFK010000217.1 GCA_022704925.1 candidate division TA06 bacterium
CGGTAGGGGAGAGACGGGGTCATCGGCGCCCGCCCCCGGAAGAAAAGGGAAAAGCGGGCGCTCCAGTGGGCGAAGTTGGGAAAACCGACAATCAGTTCCCGTCCCACCCTCAGGCCCTCCTTGATGGCGATCCGCGGACTGCGCAGTTCGGGAATGCTGTTGTTGAGAATCACGTAATCGAAACTCTTGTCCGGGTATTCGGCCAGCCCGTTGTCCAGGTCGCCGTGGAGCACGTTGACCCCCTGGTGGACGCACTCGGAGATCTTCTCCAGGCTGATTTCGATCCCCTGTCCCTTCACCTCTTTTTCCTGCTTGAGCAGGCAGAGCAGCCGTCCGTTTCCGCAGCCCAGGTCCAGGACGGTGCTGTTCGGCCGGACCAGGTCCACGATCACCCGGTATTCAGGGCTCAAGTTTTCCATGGTTGATTAAAAACCGCTCCTTTTCCGCGGCGGATCCGGTCAGAGCAATTTCGAGCCGGCGGCCAGGAAGTCCGAAATCAATCGGGTTTCCTCGGCGATCTCGACCAGGAAGGAGTCATGTCCGTAGCTGGACGGGATTTCGCAATAGGTCACCTCGCCTCCCTGCCGCTTCATAACCCGGACGATCTCCTTCGATTGGCCGGGCGGGTAAAGCCAGTCGGAACTGAAACTCAGGACCAGGATCCGGGCCGCCAGTCCCCGGAAGAGGTTGCGGCCGAAATCGGCCTCGAGATCGAAATAATCCATGGCCTTGGTCAGGTAAAGATAGGAATTGGCGTCGAAACGCTTGACGAAGGAATCACCCCGGTAATCCAGGTATCCCTCCACTTCGAATTCGGTGGAGAAGGAGAAGGCGTACTTCTTGTCCTTCAGCTGGCGGCCGAACTTCTCCTCCATCGACTTTTCGCTCATGTAGGTGATATGCCCCACCATTCGGGCGATGGCCAGTCCCCGGGCCGGGACTTCCCGTCCATAATAATCGCCCCCGTTCCAGGCCGGGTCGGCCATGATCGATTGACGGCCTACCGCGTCAAAGGCGATCTGCTGGGGCGAATGGCGCAGGGTGGTGGCGATCGGGATGGCCATTGCGATCCGTTCGGGATAGGCGGCCAGCCACTGGAGAACCTGCATGCCTCCCATGGAACCGCCGGCCAGGCAATAAAGCTTTTCGATGCCCAGGTGGTCAACCAGGCGCCGCTGGCAGTTCACGATATCCCCGATGGTGATGACCGGGAACTGGAGTCCGTAAGGCCGGCCGGTTTCCGGGTTGAGGCTGGCCGGCCCGGTGCTGCCGCGGCAGCCGCCCAGGACGTTGGAGCAGATCACGAAATAGCGGTTGGTGTCGAAAGCCCGCCCGGGACCGACCATCTCGTCCCACCAGCCGGGCTTCCGGTCATCTGCGCGGTAGCGTCCGGCCACGTGGCTGTCACCGGAGAGCGCGTGCAGGAGGAGGATCGCGTTGCTCCGGTCCGGGTTCAACTTCCCGTAGGTCTCGTACTGGATGTCGATCGGGCCCAGGTATTGGCCGCTTTCCAGCTTCAGCCGGTCCGGCGGGACGGCGAAGGTGAATTTTTTAGGGCTGATCAGGTCGGGGACGGCGGCGGTTTTCATTGTTTCATGTAATCGGCGAAGAGCCAGGTGGACAGGTAGCGTTCGCCGCAGCTGGGGATGATGACCAGGATCAGTTTGCCCCGGTTTTCCGGGCGGCCGGCCACCTTGAGGGCGGCCGCGGTGGCCGCGCCGCTCGAGATCCCGGCCAGGATGCCCTCCTCGCGGGCGAGACGCCGGGCATATTCGCCGGCCTCGTCGCTGCCGATCTGGATTACCTCGTCGATCAGGTCGGGCCGGTAGACGGCCGGCACGAAGCCGGCCCCGATGCCCTGAATCTTGTGCGGTCCCGGTTTGCCGCCGGAGAGGACGGGCGATGCGGCAGGTTCGACAGCTACCACGCGGAGCGCGGGATTGCGCTCCCGGAGAGCCTCGCCTGCGCCGGTGATGGTGCCGCCCGTGCCGACGCCGGCCACGAGGATGTCCACGCGGCCGCCGGTGTCGTCCCAGATTTCCACGGCGGTCGTGCGCCGATGGATTTCCGGGTTGGCCGGGTTCTCGAACTGGTTAGGCATGAAGGCGTTGGATTTTTCGGCCACGAGGCGTCGGGCCTCTTCGATGGCGCCGGTCATGCCCCGAGCGGCGGGGGTGAGCACCAGGTTGGCGCCGAGGGCGGCCAGAAGTTTGCGGCGCTCGAGGCTCATACTTTCGGGCATGGTCAGCGTGAGCTTGTAGCCTCGGGCGGCGCAGACGAAGGCCAGGGCGATGCCGGTGTTGCCGCTGGTGGGCTCGATGACTTCGGTCTGCGGCGTGAGAAGTCCGTCGCGTTCGGCGGCGTCGATCATGGCCACGCCGATGCGGTCCTTGACGCTGGACAGGGGATTGAAGAACTCGACCTTGGCCAGCACCCGAGCTCTGGTTTGGATGATCCGGTTGATTTGTACCAGCGGCGTGCGGCCGACGGTCCGGGTGATGTTGTCGAAGATTCGTGGCATGGGTGAACTCCTTGTGTAGCGCGATTCATCTGGCGGATATTCAATCGCATGGTACCGGAGAACCGGGTATCATTCAAGGAGGCTTGCGGCAAAGGTGGCGGCAAAACGGTTGACGTATCGAGCGTTTCCGGGTATTATCTCTGTTCTGCGCCCCTGGTGTGGAGCCACGGCGGGGGCGGCGGTGAGGTGAACCATGGCAGCGAAGCCGCATAGGACGCTGTTTGAGGCCATGCGGACGGCCAAGGGCCGCGACGGTCGTGCGGGCGCCATGCCGGCGAAGACCTTCGCCCAACCGCTGGCGTCGCCCAAACCGGTGGTTCCAGGTCAGCCGAACG
>JAKJFK010000218.1 GCA_022704925.1 candidate division TA06 bacterium
TTCGGACCGGGCCCGGCGCAGGTCGGCCGCGCCGGGGAAGCCGCTGTAGCCGCCCTTGAGGTAGGGAACGTGGGCCAGGACCCGGGTACCGTCGATCCCCTCCCACCAGAAGAGGGTGTGCGGAAAGCGGCTGGCCACGTTCCAGTAAAGCTTCACGGTGAAAAAGTAATCGATCCCGGCCCCCTTCAGGATCTGGGGCAGGGCGCCGTTGAAACCGAAGGCGTCCGGCAGCCAGGCGATCGGGCTGGAGGTCCCGAACTCCTCCCTCCAGAAGCGGGTACCCTGGATAACCTGCCGCACCAGCGATTCGCCCCCGGTCAGGTTGCAGTCCGGCTCCACCCACAGGCCGCCCAGCGGCTCCCAGCGCCCCTCGGCGACCCGGGCCTTGACCTGCCGGTAGAGTTCCGGGTAATGATCGCGGCAGAAGCGGTACTGGACCGGCTGGGAGTGGCCGAAGATGAAATCGGAATCCGACTCCATCAGCCGCAGGGCGGTGGAGAAGGTCCGGCCGCACTTGCGGATCGTTTCGCGCATCGGCCAGAGGTAGGCGGTATCCAGGTGGCTGTGGCCCAGCAGACCGACCTCGAAACCGGGCTCGGCCCGGCCGCCCTCCAGGAAACGGCGCAGGATCCGGTTGGCGCCGACGAGAAAGTCGGGCGATTCCGGGTCGATTTCCAGGGAGCGAAAGGACTCCTCCAGCACCGCCGCCAGCCGTTCCTTCTCGCCGGATTCGGCCGCCTCCCAGGCGGCGTTGACGGCCTTCAGGTTTTCGTGGTAATCAAGCGCCTCGGGCGAAACGAAGACCAGCCGTAACCCGAGAAAGGTGCGCGCCTGGTCCGGGTTGTAGGTCCAATCGGGCCGGGAGATGAACTGGAATTCGATCTCCAGTTCGTGGCGCGACCCGGGCCGCCAGCCGGCGGGAAGGTCCACCAGCTTGTGGTTGCGGTCAAGGCCGACCCAGGGTTTCCCGTCCAGGGAGAGCAGCCCCTCGGCGTTATAAAATCCGGCCTGCAGGAGCAGACGCCGGTTCCGGGGCGGACGGGGAATCGTCAGCCCGGCCCGGAAGAAGAGCGTTTCGCCGGCGCGGGCGAAGAAGGGAAAACTCCCGGTGAATCCGGTCCGGTCCAGGTAACGGTAACGGCCGGGAGCCAGGTAGAAGGCCCGGCGCATGAGGCCGGACTTGATTTCGGGACCCGGTTCCAGGAGCAATTCCTGGACCTGCCGGAGCGTCGACCAGATTTTTCGTTCGAAGAAAGTCATCGCGCCGCCTTTGTTAAGAGGGATTCAAGATGAAAGGCCCAGCCAGGCCAGGAGTTTCGGAAGACAGGTGAAATCGCCGGCGATGGCGTGGGCCCCGGCCTTCTCCAGCCGCGCCCGCTTGCGCGGGTTGACGCCCTCCCGGCGGACCTCGTCGGTGGCCATACCCAGGGTCAGGGCGCCCACCTCGCGACCCAGGGCGATCTCAACCCGGCCGTCGCCGACCACCAGCACCTCCGGCCCCTTGAAACCGCGCTCCTGGATCAGCTGGCGCAGAACCGCCTCCTTGGAGCACTCGGCCCGTCCCTCCGGGGCGCCGACGATCAAGGCCGCGAAGGCGGCCGCGCCGATCAGGGTCGACTCGCGCCGGACATCGCCGTGATCGGTGCCGCTGAAGAAATAGATCGAGATCCGGCGCGCCTGCAGGGCCGCAAGGAAATCGAGGCCGCCCTTGATCTGGTAATCGGAGGGAGCCTTGCGGCCGGACTGGATATCGGCGATCCGGCGGTCGACCAGTTCCATCAGCCGGCGGTTGTACTCGGCCTTGTACCACCAGGGGTCGTCGTGGTAATCGGGGTTCCGGCCGTGGCGTTTCACCGCCTCGGCCAGCCACTGCATCTGGAAGATGGTCTGGATACCGGTCGAATGGTCGATGAACTCGTCCACCTCCCGTTCCAGGTCCGGATCGACCGGCGTCGGGCCGGCGATCATCTCCAGCATCAGCGGACGCATGATGCCCTCCCAGCCCTGGCGAAGGGTGGAGATGGTGCCGTCAAAATCCAGGACGGCGAACTTCAGGGCCGGCCGGTCCGGCGGCAGTTCCTGCAGTATTTCAAGCGGCGCCAGGTCGGGTTGGTTCATGGCTTCTCCATTGAGGTTAGTTTCCGGAGCAGCTCCGCCGGGGAGGCGGTGCCGGTCGTCTTGAGTTTCCTGATTACCACCGCGGCGGCCAGGTTCCCCAATTGGGCCGCCTCCGCTCCGGAGGCGCCGGCGGCCAGCGCCAGGGTCAGCGCCGCCAGGAAGGCATCCCCGGCTCCCACGATGTCCAGGGGCGGCGCCGCCGGAACCGCCGGCAGGTGCTCCACCCGGCCGTCGGCGGCAAAAAAGGCGCCCTCGGCACCGGCGGTCATGAAGACCCGAGCCTTCTGAAGGGCCGAAAATCCGAGAGCCAGGCCGGCCCGGTCAGCCGGATCGAGGCTCGGTTTCCGGCCGGCGCCGGAGAGGGCCCGGAAGGCCTCCAGTTCATTCGGCTTCAGAATGGCCGGACCGGTGAACCCGGCGATCCGGTCGCGGCTGTCAATCACCACCGGCTTGCGGCCGGAACGGGCCAGCTCGATCAGCCGGGCCCGCACTCCGGGCGTGATCGAACCGAAACGCAACTGGTCGGAGACGCAGAGGGCGTCCACCCGTTCCCAGGTGCGTTCGAGCCGCCGGATCAGCCTGGCCTCCTCGGCGGCGGTTGGCGGCGCGTAATTGTCGAAATCGAGCCGGGGATCCTCATACTCGACCCCCGAGCTGCCCCGGCGGACCGGCTTGGCGTAGGCGGGCGTAACCCGACCCGCTCCGGCGCAGAG
>JAKJFK010000219.1 GCA_022704925.1 candidate division TA06 bacterium
TACCGGAGGTCCGGAGCACTCCGGCCGCACCGGCCGCCCCGGAAACGCCGGCCGCACCGGGAATCCCGGCCGCGCCGGCCACTCCGCCGGCGCCCGGAACCCCGGCCGGACCGGAAACGCCATCGGCGCCGGCCGCACCCGGGACTCCGGCCGCGCCGGCCGCACCGGGCGCCGGGCTGCGCTTCCGCTTCGATGCTTTCGGCCCGAGCCTGGCGGCCGGGGCCCAGCAGGTTAAAATCAGCGTCGTTGACGAAGCGGGCGCTCCCTACCCGCTCGACGCCCCGGTCTGGGTCCTGGACCTCGCGGAGAGCCTCCGGCCCGAGACCATCCTCATCCAGAAGGGAACCTGGCAGGGACCGATCAGCTTCACCCGGCCGGCCGCCGAAAACCGGCTGGTCCTGCTGGGGGAGAAGAACAGCGGCGCCTCACCCGTCTTCTCGGTAACGGCCGGCCCGGCCGAAAAGGTCCGCCTTACCCCGGCCGGCCCGGCCCGGGCCGGCGAGCCGGTCAAGCTGGAGATCCAGGTGACCGACCGGTTCGGAAACCCGGCCGCCTTCACCGGGAAGGCCTCCCTCGCCTCCGACGACCCGGAGGCCAAACTGCCGGCGGAGCTCTCCCTCTCCGGACCGGCCAGCCCGGAATTGACCTTCTTCAAGGCCGGCAAGCGGAAACTCCGGGTGAAAATCTCCGGCGCCGCCGCGGGTGAGTTCGAGGGTGAAACCGAGGTGGCGGTGCGCCCCGGGCCTTTGGACCGGTTCCGGATCGACTCGATCCGCTCGCCCCAGGTCGCCGGCCAGCCCTTCACGGTCTTCATCCGGAGCGAGGACCGGTGGGGCAACCGGGTCCCCGGCCTGGAACTGAACGACCCCAGTCACACCCTGAAACCGGTCCGGGAAAGCATCATCGCCTTCAGCCGGGTCGAGGAGGTCACCATCACCCGGGCCGGCCGGGAGGCGGCCGTCGAAGTGGCCGACGGCCTCGGCCACACCGGCCGTTCGAATGCCTTCGAGGTGCTGCCGGCCCGGCCGGAGATCATCCGGCTGGAAGGGCTGCCGGCGGTCCTCTTCCGGGGCCGCGAATACCGGGTCTCGGCCAGCCTCGGCGACGTCTTCGGCAACCGGATCGAGGCCGCCCCGGAAGACCTCGTTTTCTCCGGGACGCCCGCATTCAAATCGGCCCCGGTCCCGGGCAAGGCCGAGTTCCTGCTCACCTTCGACACCATCGGCCGCCAGGTCCTGGCGGTGAGCGACCGGGCCGGCCAGCTGAAACTGGAGCTGGAACTCTTCGTCCTGGAGAAGCCGGAATCACCCTGAAGAGCTTGAACTCCTTATGCGGGCTTGCCGCTCCCGCGGGCTTGTCCGCCTTAGCCATCCTTCGCTTTCAAACGGCGGCGGGTAAACTTGTTGCTTGAACGCCGCCGGAAATTCAACGGTCTGTTTCCCGTATTCGCACGCCGGCGGCCGGTTGTAGTATAATAGGGTCAAGGCAGGACTCCCGGCCGGTGCGGCCGGGTCAAACTCACTTACTTCAACCCCGTCGAACCGCGCGCCGGCCCAGGCCGGCGTTTTTGAAAAGATGCTTTACCAGCTTCTTTACCTGCTCAAGGATTTCTGGTTCGGCTTCAACGTCTTCCGCTACCTGACCGTCCGGATGGTCCTGGGCGCCTTCACCAGCCTCTTCGCCGTCCTCTACTTCGGCCCGGGCTTCATCCGCTCCCTGCGCCACCTGAAGCACCCCGACCTGCTCGAGTTCCACGCCTCCAAGTACGGGACGCCCACCATGGGCGGCATCCTCATCATCGGCTCGATCCTCCTCTCGGTGCTCCTCTGGGCCGACCTCTCCAACAAGTACCTGCTCCTCTCGCTGCTGGTCATGCTCTGGCTGGGCGCCACCGGCTTCTACGACGATTACACCAAGTTCATCGGCAACCAGGCCAAGGGCGTCCGGCCGCTGGTCAAGATCGTCAGCCAGGTGGCCCTGGGACTGACGGTCGGGCTCATCCTCTTCTTCGGCCCCTTCGAGGTGGCCACCACCATTTACCCGCCCTTCTTCAAGGAGATCATCTGGGAGCTGGGGGCCTGGTACCTGGCGCTGGTCATCCTGGTCATCACCGCCGCCTCCAACACGGTCAACATCACCGACGGCCTCGACGGCCTGGCCATCGGCAGCGTGCTGATGGTCGCCATCACCTTCACCGCCATCAGCTACATCGTCGGCAACTATGTCTTCGCCAACTACCTGGGCATCACCTTCATCCGGGGCACCGAGGAGCTGGCCGTCCTCTGCGCCAGCCTGGTCGGCGCCAGCCTGGGCTTCCTCTGGTTCAACGCCTACCCGGCCGAGATCTTCATGGGCGACACCGGCAGCCTGGCCCTGGGCGGCGTGCTGGGCATCGTGGCCATCCTGATCAAGCAGGAGTTCGCGCTCCTCTTCGCCGGCGGCATCTTCGTCCTGGAGGCGCTCTCGGTCATCATCCAGGTGGTCTCCTTCAAGACCCGGGGCAAGCGGGTCTTCAAGATGACCCCCATCCACCACCACTTCGAACTGCTCGGCTGGCCGGAATCGAAACTGGTCATCCGCTTCTGGATACTGGCCATCATCTTCGCCCTCTTCTCGCTGGTGACGCTCAAGATACGCTGAGCCGCCGGGCCGGGAAAAAACGCCTTCCGGGAAAAGACAAACAAGGAGAAACCGATGGAAAAGATCGTCAGGGTCACGGTCTGGAACGAATTCCGCCACGAGAAGAAGAGCGAGGCGGTGCGGGCCATTTACCCGGAGGGCATGCACGCGGTCATCGCG
>JAKJFK010000220.1 GCA_022704925.1 candidate division TA06 bacterium
TCCGAAGGACTCGCCGTCTTTGGGCGGTCAGAGCCTCATCCTGGTGCCGGAGATCGCCCTGGCCCCCCAGGTGGAAAGCTGGGCCCGGGAACGCTTCGGGGAGAAGGCGGCCGTCCTGCACAGCCGTCTAAGCCGGAGCCGCCATTACCGGATCTTCCGGGACGCGGCCGCCGGCCGGATTTCGGTGGTCATCGGCACCCGCTCGGCCGTCTTCACGCCCTTCGCCCGGCTGAAACTGATCGTGGTGGACGAGGAATTCGACCGCTCCTACAAGGAGACGCGCCAGCCCCGCTACCATGCCCGGGAGGCGGCCCTGAAGCGGGGGGAGCTGGCCGGCGCCCTGGTCCTGCTGGTGAGCGCCACCCCGGCCCTGGAAACCTGGCGGGCGGCCGGCGCCGGCGAAATCCGGTCCTTCACCCTCACCGAGCGCATCGGCCGGCTGGAACTGCCCAAAATCTACATCTCGGACCTGCGGGCCGGCCCGGCCGACGGCCGGGGGCGCCGAAGCGAAAAGGGACTGGTCTCCCCGCGCCTGCTCAGCCTGCTGGAGGAACGGCTGCTCAAAGGCGAGCAGTCGATCATCTTCGTCAACCGGCGCGGCTACACCACCTACCTCTTCTGCCCCAACTGCGGCCAGCGTTTCACCTGCCCGACCTGCGCGGTCAACCTGGTCTTCCACCGGACCACCGGCGAACTCTACTGCCATTACTGCAACTACCGCCGGGAACCGCCGCCGGCCTGCCCGGCCTGCGGAGCCGTCAACCTGGGCCGCCGCGCCGCCGGCACCCAGGCCCTGGAACGGGAGCTGCAGCGGCGGCTGCCGGACGCGGCCATCGTCCGGCTCGACTCCGACACTTTGAGCCGGAGCGGCGGACTGGCCGAACTGGAGAAGTTCCGGAGCGGCCGGGCCCAGATCCTGATCGGCACCCAGATGATCACCAAGGGGCACCACTTTCCGGGCGTGACCCTGGCCGCGGTGCTGGGGGCCGACAACCTGCTCAACCGGCCGGATTTCCGGGCGGCCGAGCGTTACTTCCAGCTGCTCTTCCAGCTGGCCGGCCGGGCCGGCCGCAGCCTGCCCAACGCCGAGGTGCTCATCCAGACCGGCAACCCGGAGCATTACGCCCTGACCGCCCTGGCCGCTTACGACCTGGAAGGCTTCTACCGGCAGGAGCTGGAGTACCGGCGCGAGCTGGGCTACCCGCCCTTCGGCCGGCTGGCCAACCTGGTCTTCAGCGGCCGCAAGGAGGAGACCGCCGAGCGCAAGGCGCGCGCCTGGCTGGAGCTGCTGACTCCGGCGGCCGAGCGGCTGGGCGTGGAGCTGCTGGGCCCGGCCGCCTGCTACCACAAGAAGCTCCGGAACCGGTACCGCTGGCACCTGCTGCTCAAAAGCGGCCGCCCCGGCGACATCCCGGCCCTGCTGAACTCCCTGCCGGAGAAGCGCCTTTACGAAGGCGGCCTGACCCTGGACCTGGACCCGGTGGACCTTTTCTGAACCACCCGATTCCGATGCCCTTCAAACCGATCACCCGGACCGAATTATCCCGGCGGGCCAATGCGGCCCGCGCCGCGCTCTCGGCCTGCCGCCTCTGCCCGCGCGAGTGCCGGATCGATCGGCGGGCCGGCCGGCGCGGCCGCTGCGGAATGGACGCCCGGGTCCGGGTCGCCAGCCACAACCTTCACTTCGGCGAGGAACCGCCCATCTCCGGCCACCGGGGCAGCGGCACCATCTTCTTCTCCGGCTGTCCCTTAAGCTGCCTCTTCTGCCAGAATTTCCCCATCAGCCAGCGGCGCGAGGGACGCGAGGTCGAAATCGAGGAACTGGCCGCCATGATGCTGGAACTCCAGGAACGGGGGGCCCACAACCTCAACCTGGTCACGCCGACCCATTACGTGCCGCAGTTCCTGGAAGCGCTCGTTCAGGCCCGCGGCCGCGGCTTCCGGCTGCCGATCGTTTACAACAGCAGCGGCTACGAGAGCCTGGAGACGCTGGCCTGGCTGGAGGGGGTTGTCGCCGTCTACCTGCCCGATTTAAAATATGGTGATGACGCTGCCGGCCGGGAGCTGTCGGGCGTGGACGATTACTTCACCCGGGCCGGCCGGGCCATCCGGGAAATCTTCCGCCAGGCCGGCCCTTTGCGGACCGACCGGGAGGGCGTGGCGGTAAGCGGGGTTATCCTGCGCCACCTGGTCCTGCCCGACAACCTGGCCCGGAGCGACCGCGTCCTGCGCTTCCTGGCCCGCGCGGTCTCGACGAAACTGACCGTCAGCCTGATGTCGCAGTACTTTCCGGCCCACCGGGCCGCCGGTTATCCACAACTGGCCCGCCGGCTGGAGCCGGCCGAGTACATGAAGCTGGTTAAACTGGCGAAAAAACTGGGCTTTCAGGAACTTTTCATTCAGGAAATAACTGACTCTTGAACCGTTTTTCAATCGGTTCTCGACAGTTTATCAACAAGCCGGCTGAATCGTTCGGCGCCCGGTATCATATACATATTACCGGGGGGCGGCAGCGGAACGGTCGCGGGTGGGGAGGGCGGATGAAACGGGGTTTTTTCATTACTTTCGAGGGTACCGACGGCTGCGGCAAAAGCACCCAGCTGAAACTGGCGGCCGGGTACCTGCGCGACCTGGGCCTGAATACGCTGCTGACCAAGGATCCGGGCGGCACCCCGGCGGGTGAGGCGATCCGCCGGGTCCTGCTGGAACGGCGCCCGGGCGAACCGGACCTGGACTCCTGGACCGAGGCCTTCCTCTACCTGGCCAGCCGCCGCAGCC
>JAKJFK010000221.1 GCA_022704925.1 candidate division TA06 bacterium
GCATGACCAGGGCCTTCGTCACGACGCTCGAGGTGGATGAACCGGCCCAGCGCATGTACACCCGGCACGGGTTCAGGGAACTGGCCCGTTCGATCCACTACTCGCTCGAGCTTTAAAAATACAGCCGAGGAGACAACCTGGTGTTCCAAACAAAATCGTCCCGGCCGTCCTGGAAGATGGCGGCACTCCTGTTTCTTCTTATCGGGATGGCCGTTTCACTCGAAGCCGGCGGCGAACCGGCGTCCTTCTCCCGCCTCTACAAGTCCGGCGATCTGCCGCTTCAGCCGGGCTGGTCGGCCTATGCCGGCCTGGAGAACGTCTGGCCGGCCATCCGCTGCGTTTTCAAGGCGGGCGCGGAATCGCCCCGTTTCCTGGACTACCGTCTTCCCTTTGACCCGCCCCTGGTTCCCGGTAAGTACCGGGTCTACCTGCGCAACCTGAACCAGGGCAAGGTCGAGGTGATCCTGGGTGGCCGGACCGAGCTGTCCCACCCGCTCCGGAACACCTGGTCCGCTCCGGTGGTTTTCCAGCTCGAGCAGCCGGCCTCGGAGCTGATCATCCGCTACCACGCTTCGAAGATGACCGCACGGAACTACTTTCTCCAGGGGGTCTTCATCACCAACCGGGCCGAGATGGTTGCTCCCGACGACCAGGTCTATCCTCTGGCCGAGTGGTACGGTCCGCCGGCGCCCGGCTGGCTCCGGGCGAGCGAACAGCTGGCGATACCCCTGGAATGGTGGGCGCCGTCGGCCGAGCTGCGCAAGCTCTTTTCGGTGGAGACCCATGTGCCGGAGTCGGACCTGGCCGAGGTGCGCGCGGCCGGCCGGAAGGTGGTTCCCTACCTGGATAACCCGGCCCATTTCGGGATCGATTTCCACGAGCTGGAACGCTGGGCGGCCGATCCCAAGGATACGCGCCGGGGGCGCTGGGGCAACTGGCAGGAGAAGCGGCCGACCCGCGAGGAACTGGCGGCCTGGCGGAACCAGCCGCTGGTCCGCTACAAGGACTTCAGCGACCGGCCGGAACTCTTCTTCATCAACTCCAAGGGCGAGCGCAAGTACAAGTACGGCACGCCCGAGTACGTCGGCCACTACTACGGCTGCCTGAAGAGTCCCGGATACGTGGACGCCTACCTGGGCATGGTCAACCACCTCTTGAAGCTTGGTTCCGACGGGATCTTTATCGACAACATCGGGGCCTTCCGGGAGGAGTGCTTCGGGGACACCCTGGGCCAGCACCGCCACGCCGATTCCCGGAACGGCGCGGATATCTTTTTCGATGTCCTGACCCGGGTCTACCGGACGGTCAAGGCCGGGAACCCGGACCGGGTGGTGATGTTCAACAACCACGCCCGGACCCAGTACTGGAAGTATGCCGACGCCATGATGGATGAGGATAACATCGAGCACCAGATGACCCGTTCCCCGGAGAGCTTCTTCGAGTTCCTGGAAGAGGCGATCTGGAAGCACCAGGAGGCCGTCGAACAGGGCAAGGCGGTGGTCTGGATGAACCGCAGCTTTGCCAAGATCCAGCCCCGCCTCACCGACGGCCAGGGCATCCCGCGTCCCTCACCGGGTGCCAAGGACTGGGGGATGCTCTGCTACGCGGCGGCCATGGTCGGCAACTTCCTCTGGTGCGACACCTACCGGCTGGCCCGGGCCGGCGGCCCGGACGACCTGCGCTGCGCCCGGGAAATCTACGCCTTGCGGCTGGGAGAACCGGGACCGCTCAAGGTTGAGAACGAACTCTGGACCCGCGGTTACCGCAACGGGATGGCGGTCATCAACCCCACCGGGACCGAGCGGGAGCTGCTCCTGCCCGGCCGGGCCCGGGTCTTCGACCTTTACGCCAACCGGCGGCTGGAGGCCGGGGAGGGCGGAGTGCGGCTGCTGTTGCCGCCTTACTGCGGCCGGGTCTTTTCGTATCCGGCCGGCCGGCCGGAGTGAATTTTTCCACGGCGGTTCCGCCCCTTCGGCGGAGCGCGGCCGTCTTTTAACCTGGTAAGACATCCGGGGGATTCTTATGGCGAAGAATGAGCGGGTTCAGTCCGTTGCCGGCGGACGCCTGGAGTACCTTCCCTTCGAGGCCCTGCCGCTTCACGACTCGGTCTGGGGTCTCTGTACCGGGAAGGACGGGATGATTTACGCTTCCGCCTGCGGGGAATGCACCGGCGGCCTCAGCGTCTTTATCCTGCGCTACGATCCGGCCGCCCGGAAACTGGAGTACCTGCTCGAGGTGGGCCCCGCGGTGGGGCAGCCGCCCGACAACGGCCACGCCACCCAGTGCAAAATTCACTACTGCCTGCTGCCGGGTTCGGACGGCCTCCTTTATTGCGCCACCCACGCCTCGGGCCCGCCGCTGGGCGATCCGATCTGGCGCCCCTGGAATTGCTGGGACGACCCGGTCCGGAACTTCCCGGGTTCCTA
The DNA here is from genome assembly GCA_022704925.1 of candidate division TA06 bacterium. Classification (GTDB taxonomy): domain Bacteria; phylum Ratteibacteria; class UBA8468; order MWAK01; family MWAK01; genus MWAK01. The sequence goes on from JAKJFK010000221.1 coordinate 2,427, forward strand.
CCTCTTTACCTACGACCCGGCCTCCGGCCGCCTCGACAATTTCGGCATCGGCCCCTTGAAGGAGGGCAGCCGGGCGCTGGCCCTGGACGAGAAGCGGCACAAACTTTACGGACTGACCTGGCCGCGCAACCATTTTTACGTCTACTACCTCGATCAGCGCCGCTACCTCGACCTGGGCCGCATCGGGGACATCAACCCCCAGGCGATCTTCCTGGACCGGGCCGGCAACGCCTACACCACCGACGACTACGGCTGGATACTCCGCTGCGAGGCTGGCCGCGACCGGCTTCAGCGCCTGGGCGTCCAATGTCCCAGCGCCGCCGGCCGGACCGGCTGGCACAACGTCCCTT
>JAKJFK010000026.1 GCA_022704925.1 candidate division TA06 bacterium
CGGGAGCTTATCGGCCGGTTCCGGCGTCCGGGTGGCGGTGATGACGATCTCCTCGAGCTCGGCGCCGGCCGGTTCGGCCCCAAAAGCGGGGGGGATGGCCGTTCCGGCGGCCAGGCCGGCCAGGATTAACATTTTAATGATTCTTCCCATCTTTTTTCTCCGGATTTTGCGGTTAGAGGGATCCCGGGATTAAAAAAAAGCCCCGGCCGGTCATTGCGACCGACAGGGGATGCCGTTTTTCACCCGGTCCCGCCCCGTTCCGCGAGGGCGTTTCTGATCGCGGCGAACTTCGTCTTCTGGCTCCCGGCTTCCTGCGGCCGCGCCTTCCCGCCCCCCGGCGAGGGGACAGTGGCATTCGAGCGGCTGATACCGGTTACAGCGGCGGGCCCGCGACGGATTCGCACCGTCTTCCGTTAAGTTCGCCCTTTGATTCTCAAGGAACCGGGGTAAATTATACATCCGGCCTCCGGAGCGCGTCAATTCTTCGGTTTTTTGCTTTTCGGACGGGTTTTATATACAATAGGGATATTTTCTTGTTCGGTCTCTTATCGCCAGGGCTGGAAGGGGGCGATCATGGATAAAATCCGGCTGGGTATCGTGGGCGCCGCCGGCCGCGGCCGCTCTTTCAAGCAGGCCTGCCTGGCCAGCGGCCTGGTCGAGATCCGGGCGGTCTGCGATCTCAACGAGGTCCGGCTGGAGGAGGCGCGTCAGAACCTCGGCGCGGCCGAGAAGTACCTTGATTACCGGGAGATGCTGGAAAAATCGGACCTCCAGGCGGTAATCCTCGGGACCCCGATGCCCTGTCATGTCCCCCAGGCCGTGGCCGCCCTCGAACGTGACATCCACGTACTCTGCGAGGTGCCGGCCGGGGTCTCGATCGATGAATGCCGCCAGCTGACGGCCGCCTGCCGCAATTCGAAGGGCGTCTACATGATGGCCGAGAATTACACCTACCGGAAACAGAACGTGCTCGTCCGCGAACTGGTCCGCCGCGGCCTCTTCGGCACCGCTTACTACGGCGAGGGCGAATACCTGCACGAGCTGAAGGAGCTCAACGAAATCACCCCCTGGCGCCGGCGCTGGCAGACCGGCGTCAACGGCGTCACCTACGGCACCCACAGTCTGGGACCGCTGCTCCAGTGGCTGGAGGGCGACCGGGTGACCTCGGTCTGCTGCGCCGGAAGCGGCCGCCATTACCGGGACCCGCGCGGTCACCTCTACGAAAACGAGGATAGCTGCCTGATGCTCTGCCGGACGGTGCGGGGCGCCCTGCTCAAAATCCGGGTGGACATGCTCTCCGACCGGCCCCACGCCATGACCAACTATGCCCTGCAGGGCACCGACGGCGCCTACGAATCGTCCCGGGCGCCGGGCGAGCCGGACCGGATCTGGCTCCGCTCCCGGGCCGGCAGCCCCAAGGCCTGGCTCAACCTGGCCGACCTGGAGGCGGAGTTCCTGCCCGAATACTGGAAGGCAGGCCAGGCCGAGGCCGCCCGTTCCGGCCACGGCGGCGGCGATTACTTCGAGGTGATGGATTTCCTGGACAGCATCCGGGGCCGCCGGCCGCCGCCGGTCGGCATCCACGAGGCGATGGACATGACCCTGCCGGGCCTGGTCAGCCAGGAGTCGATCAACCGGGAGGGAGCCTGGCTGCCGGTTCCCGATTCGCGCGGCTGGCCGTGATGGAACTCGAGTATAAGAACGACTGGCCGGAAACCGCCGAACGCTACCGGGCCTGGTGGGCGGGCGAATACTTCGGCCGCTGCGGCCTCTGGGTGACCGGACTGCGGGAAGGCGTTCCGGAAGAAGCACCGCCGGCCCCGCCGGCGCGGAGCGGGGCCCGGTTTCTCTCCTTCGATTACCTGGCGGCCGCGAACGAACACGCGCACCGGCGGACCTTTTACGGGGCCGAGGCCTTTCCCGGCTGGCACCCGGGCTATCCGGGCTGGAACTGCGCCGCCGCCTTCCTGGGCTGCCCGGTCCGCCTGGACGATCATACCGGCTGGCTCGACCCGATCGTTCCGGCCGGCCCCCTGACCGATTTCGACTTCCGGAAGCTTACCCTGGACGAGGGAAACCGCTGGTGGCAGCTGCACCTGGAAATGCTCCGCTTCGAGGCCCGGCAGGCGGCCGGGCGCTCCATTCCGAGCCTCGGCGCCTTCGGCGCCTCCGGCGATACGCTGGCCGCCCTGCGGGGCAGCTCGCCGCTTCTCTACGACCTGGTCGACTGCCCGGAGTACGTGGCCGCCTTTGAAACCCACCTGATGGACGTCTGGATCGAGATTTACCGACGGAGTCAGGCGGTCCTCGCCCCGGCGGCCGAGGGGACCACCTGCTGGTTCACGCTCTGGGCGCCCGGAAAGTTCTACTCCATCCAGAACGATTTCGCCTACATGATCTCCCCGGCCATGTTCCGGAAGGTTTTTCTGCCGGAGATCGAGCGACAGACGCGTTTTCTCGATCACGCCCTCTACCACCTGGACGGCGTGGGCAACTTCAATCACCTGGAGGCCCTCCTTGAACTGCCGCGCCTGCGGGCCGTCCAGGTGCTGCCCGGGGCCGGCAAGCCCGGGCCGCTCCACTACCTCGAAGTCCTGCGGCGGGTCCAGTCGGCCGGACTCAACCTTCATATCTCCATCCCGGCCGCCGAGGTGCCCGAGGCCCTGGAGCGCCTTTCGGCCCGCGGCCTCTTCATAGCCACCAGCTGCCGGAGCGAAGCCGAGGCCCGCCATCTGATCAGGGAATGCGAGGAACGTTCCGTTCCCAGGAGGTTTTAAATGGCAGAGACCGCCGCCGGAAATTCACAGCTGGTACTCGATACCATCGCGCACCGTTCCGTCAAGGGCATCCCGATCGGCCTGCTGCACATCATGGAGCACGGGATGATCGAACGGCTGGCCGGCGCCCAACCGGGTCTACCTGCGGATGCAGAAGAACTGCGGGGTGGGTTTCATCGACCAGTTTATTCCCGAGAACCCCCTGGAAATGGGGGCCCACGGCTACGAAGGACGCGAACGGAGCGCCACCACCGGCGCCGAACGGATCGAGCGGGACGGTCTCCTCATCGATTCGCCCGAGGCGGTGGTCGACCACCTGGAGCGGATCGTCTTCCCCTGGCTGGCGAAGGCGGCGGCCGGGTTCGACGAAGCGAAGCGATGCCGGGAGATCCTGGCGTCCGAGGCGGCCGTCCAGGCCGAGCTGGGTCCGGAGATCCTGAAGACCGGGTTCGGCTTCATCCGCTTTCCCTGTTTCGCCTACAGCACCTACGGATACGCCAACTACTTCATGGCCTACGCCCTCTACCCGGAAGTGATGGAACGCCATTTCTCACTCCAGGCCGATTATTGCCGGCTCAACAACCGGGCGGCCGCCCGGGCCTACCGTGAGGGCAATCTGCCGCCCCTCTTCCGCCTCGATTACGACATGGCCGATTCCCGCGGGACCCTGGTCAACATCAAGAGCCTCGACCGGATCTGGTTTCCGCACTTCGCCCGCAGCCTGGAGCCGGTCTTGAAGAGCCCGGTCCGGCTGATCTGGCACTGCGACGGGAACCTGATGGAGATGGTGCCGCGCCTGCTGGAGGCGGGCCTGGCCGGTTTCCAGGGGTTTCAGTACGAGGACGGCATGGATTACGAGCGCATCGGCCGGATGAAGACCCGGAGCGGGGAACCCCTCTTCATCTGGGCCGGGGTTTCGGTCACCCGGACCCTGCCCCGGGGCGGCCCCGAAGACGTGAAAAGGGAGCTGGACTGGCTGGTGCGCACCGGACCGCCGACCGGGCTGGTCCTTGGTGTAACCAGTTCGGTCGCGCCCGGGGTCTCCTATGATAACCTGCGCACCCTGACCGAGGGATTGCGTTACTACCGGGAACACGGCCGGGGATGAAACTGGCCTTCGGGAGGATTTGAAAAATGGCGGTTCGGAAAAGCGGGGCAAGAAACATCCGGGTCGGGGTGGTCGGCGTCGGCCGGGGGAGTTCTTTCGCCCGGACCTGCGGCTGGGTTGGTCTGGAACTGGCCGCCCTCTGCGACACCTGGGAGGCGAAGCTGAAATCGGTGGCCGGCCAGTACGGCGTGGCCGCCTACACCGATTTTGACCGGATGCTGGAAAAAGAGGACCTGGATGCGGTTATCCTGGCCAACTACTTCCACCAGCACGCGCCGCTGGCCATCAAGGCTCTGGCGGCCGGCAAGCACGTGATGAGCGAGACGATGGCCTGCAAGACCCCGGCCGAGGGCGTGGCTCTCGCCCGGGCGGTGGAGCGAAGCGGCCGCATCTACCTGTTCGCCGAAAATTACCCCTACTTCGCCTACAACCAGGAGATGCGCCGCCTCTACCGGGCCGGCGAGATCGGCGTCATGCAGTACGGGGAGGGAGAGTATAATCACCCGGTCGACAGCCGGGGCATGAACCGGCTGGCGCCGGGCCTGAACCACTGGCGCAACTGGCTTCCCTCCACCTACTACTGCTCCCACGGCCTGGCGCCGGTCATGTTCATCACCGACACCCGGCCGATCCGGGTCAACGCCCTCTCCGTTCACCGCTTCGCCGAGGACCGCGAGAAGCTGCACGTGCGCCGCGGCGACCCGGGCTCGGTGATCCTCTGCCGGATGGACAACGGTTCGGTAGTCCGGATCATGGGATTGATGATGCGCGGCCACAGCATCTGGTACCGCATCCACGGCACCCGGGGCCTGATGGAGAACCTGCGCCCGGCCGGCAGCGAAAACCTGCTGCGCGTCAAGCACGAAGCCTGGGACCTGGAGCCGGGCGGAGTCCGGGAACGGATCTACCTGCCCGAGTTTCCCGATTACGCCCGGGCGGCGGCCCGGACCGGCCACGGCGGCGGTGATTTCTTCATGGACTATCACTTCGCCGAGGCCATCCGGACGGGACGGGCGCCTTACTTCGATGTTTACCGGGGCCTGGACATGGCTCTGGTCGGCATCCAGGCCTGGCGGTCGGCCCTGGCCGACGGCACGCCCTTCGAAGTTCCGGACTTTCGGAAGGAAGCGGCCCGACGGCGCTACGCGGAAGACCATTTTTCACCCTGGCCCGAGGATGCCGGCCCCGGCCAGCCGCCCCCGAGCATCAAGGGTTTTCCGAAGCCGGACCCGAAAGCGGCCGCCTTCGCCCGCAAGGTCTGGCGAGAGGATTGCGGTTACACCGGCCGCTGACGGCGGCGACACCGGCCAAGGAGCCAGGGCATGATGGAAAAAAGTTTATTCGAAGTGAAACCGGTTGACCGGGACTTTTACCAGGAGCGCCTGGAGGCCTTCCTGCCCGCCCGGATGATTGACATTCACACCCACGTCTGGCGGCGCGGGTTTGAAGAGGCCGTGGCCGAGAGCCGTCGCCGAGTGGTCAGCTGGCCGTCCCGGGTTGCCCGCGACAACCCGGTTGAAGACCTGCTGGAGACCTACCGGCTCCTGCTGCCGGGCAAGGAGGTTACGCCGCTGATCTTCGCCACGCTCAACCGGCTCCCGGACCTGGAGGCGGCCAACGAATACGTGAGCCGGTCCGCCGGAGGCCACGCGCTGCCGTCCCTGATCTTCGCCCAGCCGGCCTGGAGCGGTTCGGAACTTGACGAGCGGATCCGGGCCGGCGGTTTCATCGGGGCCAAGGTTTACCTGAGCTTCGCGCCCGATTACCTGCCGGCGGACGAGATCCGCATCTTCGATTTCATTCCGCCCCACCAGCTCGAGGCGCTCGACCGGCGCGGCCGTCTTTTGATGCTCCACCTGCCCCGGCCGGGCCGCTTGAAGGATCCGGTCAACCTGGCCCAGCTCCTGGAGCTGGAGGCGCGCTACCCGCGCCTGCGGGTAGTCGTCGCCCACGTCGGCCGGGCCTATTGTCCCGAGGATGTCGGCCCGGCCTTCGAAGTGCTCGCCTCGACCCGGCGCCTCCTCTTTGACATCTCAGCCAACACCAATGCCTGGGTCTTCGAACGGCTGCTGCGGGCGGTCGGCCCGGAACGGGTCCTCTTCGGCAGCGACCTGCCGATCACCCGGATGCGCATGCGCCGCATCTGCGAAGGCGGCCGTTACATCAACCTGGTCCCGGCCGGCCTCTACGGCGACGTCTCCGGCGACCCTAACCTGCGCGAGGTCTCCGGACCGGAGGCCGAACGGCTGACCTTCTTCCTATACGAGGAACTGGACGCCTTTCGCCAGGCGGCGCGGGCGGTCGGTCTTGATTCCGGCGGGATCGAGGCGGTCTGCTACCGCAACGCCCGCAACCTGCTGGATGAGGTCTCCGCCACGCCCCGGCCCCAGTTGCAGATGGTCTGGCGCGGCGACCGGCCGGAGCGGCCGCGGCGGCCGGATCGTTACCGGCTCCGCAGCTACCGGCCGGGCGATGAGGCCGGTTACGTGGAACTGATGCGCTCTGCCGGTTTTCAGGACTGGGACCGGGCGGCCGAGGTTCTCCGGCGGGCCATTCCGGAGGGACTGCTTTTCCTGGTTGAGAGACGGACCGGCCGCCTGGTCGGCACGGCCGCCTGCCTGCACGCGCCGCTTCCCGGGCAGCCGGGCCGGGGTGAACTCGGCTGGGTGGCGGTTGATCCGGGCCATACCGGCCGGGGGTTGGGCCGCCTGGTCTGCGCGGCGGCCCTGCGTCGCTTCCTGAAGTCCGGCTACCGGAACCTCCAGCTTTACACCGACGATTTCCGTCTGCCGGCGGTCAAGATTTACCTGGGGCTTGGCTTTGTACCGCTTCTGGACGGGCCCGGACTCGAGGAACGCTGGCGGGCGGTCTGCGGCCAGCTTGGCCTTGATCCGGACCGGGTCCTGGCCGCGGCCGGGCGCGCCTGAACCGCGGTGGAAAAGATGGCCGGCCTGGTTTCGATCTTATCCGCCGACGACTGGCGGCTGGTCGTGGTGGTGACTTTCCAGGCGACCCTGCTGGCCTACCTGCCGGCGCCGAGGGCGAAGGCCCTGCTTCTTTCGCTGCCGATTCCCTTCACCCTGGCCACCCTGGCGCTCGGCCGGCCGGTGGACGCCACCAACGCCCTGGGCCTGATTCTTTTGCTGGCCTATACGCACGCGGTCCGGCTGCTCTATTGCAAGGTCCGGCTGCCCATCCTGGCTGCCATCAGCCTGGCCGCGGCCGGGTATGCGGCCGCCGCCTGCCTGGTCTCCCCCCTGGTCCCGGCCGGTCCGGCCGCCTTCTGGATATCCCTGACGGCCGCCTGGTTGCTGTCCCTGGCCATCTACCTCTCGATGCCGCCCCGGGATGAGCCGGAGCACCGGACCAGCCTGCCGGTCTGGCTGAAGATGCCGGCGGTGGCGGCTGTGATCTTCTGCCTGGCGGTGATAAAATATCAGTTGCGGGGTTTCCTGACCGTCTTCCCGATGGTCGGCCTGGTGGCCGCCTACGAAAGCCGTTACAGCCTCTGGACCCTGGCGCGGCAGATTTCACTCTTCCTGCTTGCCTCGGCCCCGATGCTGGCCGTGGTCCGGTTGGCCGAGCCGGTCGCGGGTTTGGAATTCGCCCTGGCCGCCGGCTGGCTGGTCTTTCTCCCGATTTTGACCTGCCTGCGCCGTTTTGACGCACCCGGCCGGATGTTTTCCCGGGGACGCCCCCGGACCTGATACCGCCTGGCGGACGCCGGAGAGAAGATGAAAAAAACGTTTTTGATTGATACCGGGGAGATCAGGCGGGTACTCGCCGACGAACTTCGGGCCCGCCGCCTATCTTCGGCGCCGGGCGATTTCACCAACCGCCGTTCCGGCAACGACGTGCCGCTCTACGGATCGACCGGCGCCGCCAACCTCCATTTCGAGCTCGGACTCTGGCCGGGCGAAACGGAGGAACGGCGGGCCTGGGGAGACCGGATCAATTCCTTCCAGTCCGAGGCCGGAAGTTTTGTCTCGCCTTCCGGCCGGGAGCACGCCACGGCCACGGCCCTGGCCGCCCTCTCCCTCCTGGGAACCCGGCCCGCCCGTCCGGTCGGCGGTCTGGCCCCGCTTGACGCCGATCGTCTCCCGGGCTGGCTGGCCGGCCTGGATTGGAGCGGCACCCACAAGGACTTCTGGGGCGGGGTGACTCCGGTGCTGGCTTCCGGACTCGTTGACGCCGGATGGCGGGAGGTCCTGGCCCGGGAGATCGGCGGCCGGATTGACCCGCGGCGGCCCCTCGAGGTCTGGTGCGCCGAAGCCGAAGAGCCCTGGCGGGTGATAAGCTGCATTTACCATGTTACCAGCGGCTTTGACGCCGCCTGGATCCCCTATCCGGCCCCCGAACTTATCAGGGAACGCCTGTTCGGACTCGGCTACGACCGGATCCGGGCGGGTACGAAAAGGACCATCTGCACCGATTTCGATTACGCGGTCATCCTGGACCGGCTTGCCCACCAGCGGCCGGAGTGGTTTCCGGAGGCGCACCGTCTCTGCCGGGCGGTCCTGGCGGACCGGGTCCGGGAATGGCGGGAGAATCAGGATGGACTGCTGGCCCGGGCCAGCACGCACGATCTCTTCTGCTACACGGTCGGCTGGGCGGTGTACCAGCGGCTGCTGCCGGAATCTTTCACCGGGCCGGCCCTCTACGATACTTTGCACGCCCCCTGGCTCTACCGGCTGCCGGATCGTTCCCGGCTGGCCGATTCCTGAGGACCCGGATCGGAACAAGGAGAAGAAGCATGGAAAAGGTTTACAAGGTGGGGATAATCGGTTTTGGCTTCATGGGCCGGGTGCGCGCGTACGCCTATCAAAACCTTAAGTTTTTTTACCAGCCGGCGCCGCTGCCGGTACGCCTCTTCGGCCTCTGTGACAGCAACCGGGCCTTGCTGGACCGGGCGGCCGCCGATTTTGGCTTTGAGCTGGTGACCACCGACTTCCGGGAACTGATCGAGCACCCGGAGATCGACATCATCAACATCTGCTCTCCCAACCTTTTTCACCGCGAGCAGATTTTGGCCGCCATCGCCGCCGGCAAGCATATTTACTGTGACAAACCGCTGGTTTGCAGTGCCGAAGAGGCCGCCGAAATCGAAGCGGCCCTGGCCGGCTACCAGGGTATCGGCCAGATGGCCTTCAACTACCGGTTCTTCCCGGCCACGCTCCGGGCCCGGGAATTGGTTGACCAGGGATTCCTGGGTCAGCCGATTGCCTTCCGGGTTGCCTACTACCACAGCGGCAGCGTGGATCCCAAGAAACCGATGGGCTGGAAACAGGACCGATCCTTCGGGGGCGGGGTGCTTTACGACATGGCCAGCCATTCGATCGACATGACCTGCCACCTGCTCGGGGAGTACGACCGGGTCTTGGGCAGCAGCTTGATTCTTTATCCGAGCCGGCCCGATTCGAGCGGCCGGCCGGTGGAAGTCCAGGTCGAGGACCACGTCGTGGTGACCGCCCGGATGAAGAAAGGGGGCCTCGGCGTGGTCGAGGGTTCCAAGGTGGCCACCGGCAGCCAGGACGAGTTGAAATTTGAAATTTACGGTACCGGCGGGGCGCTGCGCTGGAACTCGATTGACCCGAACTTCCTGGACGTCTTTGACCAGGCCGACCCGGACGTACCGCTGGGCGGTGATCTCGGCTTCAAGCGGGTGGCCGCGGTCAGCCGTTACCCGGCTCCCTTTTCGGGCTTCCCGGGCCCCAAGTTCACCGTCGGCTGGCTGATGGGTCACGTCCAGTCCCTGGCCGCCTTTCTGGCGGCCGTCCGTGACCGGAAGCCGATTGAACCGTCGCTGGCTTACGGGGTTTACAACATCCGGGTCCTGGAGGCGGTGCGTCGTTCCGAGCGAGAGGAACGCTGGGTCGAGGTTTAGAGTTACAAGGTTTTGGGCCCGTTTTTTCTCCCGGGTGGCCGGGCCCGGCCGCTTCGTCGGCCGGCTTCAACTGACCGGCCGATGGGGGATTAATTTCTCCTTCAAGACACGCTGCCGATTCCCCGATTCCTCCTTCCCGTTCCGCACAAAAAAAGGGGCGGCCTTTATTCAAGCCGCCCCTCTCAATGCCTCTTTACCGGTGGGCTCAGAAGGACTTGAACCTTCGACCCCTGCGTTATCAGCACAGTGCTCTGCCACCTGAGCTATGAGCCCAACAAAAAAGCGACGAGGTTGCCCAGGTCGCTTCTTTGTCAAAAAGGATATGGGTGTATGTCAGCTTTTTTGTTTGTTTTTACACACCGAGTTATCACCTCGGTTTTACTTTTTTAGGAGTTACTACTCCTTGAAAGGAGGTGATCCAGCCGCACGTTCCCGTACGGCTGCCTTGTTACGACTTCGTCCTCCTTGCCGGACACACCTTAGGCGTTGCCCTCCAACAGGTTGCCCCGCCGGTTAGGCAGACGACTTCGGGTATAACCGACTCAGTTGACGTGACGGGCGGTGTGTACAAGGCCCGAGAACGTATTCACCGCGGCATGGCTGATCCGCGATTACTAGCGATTCCGGCTTCACGGGGTCGAGTTTCAGACCCCGATCCGAACTGGGACCGGTTTTTTGGGATTTGCTCTACCTCACGGCTTTGCGTCTCTTTATACCGGCCATTGTAGCACGTGTGTCGCCCAGGACATAAGGGGCATGCTGACTTGACGTCGTCCCCACCTTCCTCCGCATCATCTGCGGCAGTCCCCTTAGGGTCCGAAACTTACGTTCCGGTAACTAAGGGCAAGGGTTGCGCTCGTTGCGGGACTTAACCCAACATCTCACGACACGAGCTGACGACAGCCATGCACCACCTGTGCTGGTTCCGGATTGGATACCGGTGGTCCCCCTTTCGGGTTCCTACATCCAGCATGTCAAGCCCTGGTAAGGTTCTTCGCGTACCATCGAATTAAACCACATGCTCCACCGCTTGTGCGGGCCCCCGTCAATTCCTTTGAGTTTCAGCCTTGCGACCGTACTCCCCAGGTGGGGTGTTTAACGCGTTAGCTTCGGCACCGATCCCGAAAGACCGATACCTAACACCCATCGTTTAGGGCCGGGACTACCAGGGTATCTAATCCTGTTTGCTCCCCCGGCTTTCGTGCCTCAGTGTCAGTCTTGAACTAGAGAGCCGCCTTCGCCACCGGTGTTCCTCCTGATATCCACACATTTCACCGTTACACCAGGAGTTCCGCTCTCCTCTTTCAGACTCCAGCTTGGTAGTTTCCAACACATTTCCCCGGTTGGGCCGGGGGATTTAATGCCGGACCCGCCAAACAACCTACGCACCCTTTACACCCAGTCAATCCGGACAACGCTTGCCCCCTCCGTCTTACCGCGGCTGCTGGCACGGAGTTAGCCGGGACTTACTCCGGGGATACCGTCAATCCCTTGCGGGACTTCGTCTCCCCGAACAGGAGTTTACGACTCGAAAGCCTTCATCCTCCACGCGGCGTCGCTGGGTCACCCTTTCGGGCATTGCCCAATATTCCCGACTGCTGCCTCCCGTAGGAGTCTGGGCCGTATCTCAATCCCAGTGTGGCTGACCGTCCTCTCAGACCAGCTACCCGTCATAGCCTTGGTGGGCCGTTACCCCGCCAACAAGCTGATAGGACTTGGACTCATCTCCCGAAAACCACCGGTTACCCGGCAGCCTTTAACCCTTCCCCTTGCGAGAAAAGGTGTCATGCGGTATTAGCCCCACTTTCGTAGAGTTATCCCCCTTCGGGAGGTAGATTATCCAAGTATTACTCACCCGTGTGCCGCTTTCAGCCAACTTTTCCACCTTGCGGCAAAAAAGTCGGTTTCGTCGCTCGACTTGCATGTCTTAGGCACGCCGCCAGCGTTCGTCCTGAGCCAGGATCAAACCCTCAGAAGTACAAACGCAAAACTGGCATACACCCATATTTTCAAAGAGCAATCTCCAGCAAATTACAATTATACCTTACCGGAGATAGTTTGTCAATTTTCACCCGAAACCGGGTTAAATCAACGGTCTTACTTGGTCTCCGCGGGAGCCGCGGGAGCTGCGGGCGCCTCAGGAGCCGCCGGGGCGGTTCCTTCAGGAGCCACCGGGGGAACCGTACCCTCCATCGTGGGTTCGGTGGTCACCGGGGCGGCGCTTTTCTTCGCCTTCGCAACCGCAAAGACGATCGCGATAACGATGATCACGATAAGGATCACGATTACCGCCGTGCTGCTCTTCTTCTGCTCGGCCATTCTTTAATTCACCTCCCTTCCTTTAAGGAAAAATCCTTTTTGAAAATCTCAAGCCGGTCGTTACCAGTTGTGAAAGTTTGGGTTCGGAAGAATCAGAAGGTTGACTGCAACCTTGCGTGAGGAATCGCTTCCTGCCTGATGTGTTATATAATATTATACAACCTCAAAGTATTTTTCTCAAGTTTTCGGATCGAGCCGGCTTGAAAGCCTTGAAATTTTATTGAAATAGATTATACCAGATTTGCAGATTTTGTCAAGAGCCGATGTCAAACGAAACCATCTGCGCCATTTCCAGCCCGCCGGGCCTGGGCGGGATTGGAATGATCCGGGTCTCCGGGCCGGAAGCCCTGCGCCTGGTGGAACAGGTCTTCCGCGACAAGCGGGGCCGGCCGGTGCGGTTGTCCACCCTGCCCTCCCACACTGTGCGGTACGGATTCGTGGTGAGCGGCGGCCGTTGCCGGGACGAGGTACTGGTAACCGTCCTGAAGGGGCCGCGGACCTACACCCGGGAGGACATGGTTGAAATTGGTTGCCACGGCGGGTCGGTTCCGCTGAG
>JAKJFK010000027.1 GCA_022704925.1 candidate division TA06 bacterium
CGTCCTGCCGGTAAAGTATCTGCTTGAGGTTGGGCGTCTGGGTGGCGATATAGACCCGGAGCCTCCCGGGGCTGTCCTTCGGGTCAACCATCACCTGCAGTTCGGCGTTGTTCATGGTCGGGTAGATATCCAGGGCGTTCGCAGTGTTCACCACCAGGGGTTCGTCGGCATAATGGAGGCGGCTTTCGCCCACCGGCTCCCGCCCGGCGGTCAGCCGGTCCCGGTAAATCAGGATGGGGACCCGGCGTTCTTCGAGCGGATTGGTGAAGTAATCCTGGGCGTGGTAGAAGAGGCACCAGAAGGTGTTCAGCGAGCGTTCCTGGAGCAGGCGGGTATAATCGTCCGGTTTTGCCTCGCCCAGGTGATACCGGCCGGGTTTCCAGCCTTCGCTCTTCTTCTTCAGCGTGTTCAGGTAAAGTCCCTGGCCGCGGTGGTTGAAGAGCAGGTCACGGGCCTCGAGCAGGTCCAGGGGTTCGCCGGACTCGTTCTCGTAGTGAAAATTGTGAAGCACGTCCATGTAAATCCATTTCTGGTACTGGTTGGACCAGATGTCGACCACCATATGGCCCATGGCCTTCTCCGTCCATTTGACCGGCCGCATGACGTTGACGATGCGGGCCGGCCAGGCGAGGGCGGCCGCGCTCATTGTGAAGACCCGCGCGAAATGGGTGCAGTACCAGAAGTCGTCCCGCCGGGTAAGCCGGCGGAGATGGTAGCGCTTGAGAAAGGGTATCCCGGGCCGTTCCCGGTACCAGGCGGTCCGGTGCAGGTCACGGAAGTTGACCAGGGCGGCGAACTCGTCCCGGGCGCCGCGGTACATCTGATCGAAGGGAAATTCGCGCCGGTAGGCGCGCAGGAGCGGGTGGCCGTAGTAGTCGGCGACAAAGGGAAACTTGCTGATGCGGTTGACCTGGTTGTCGGCCTCCATTGACATCCGTTGTCCGGCCAGGCTGATTTCGCTGCGGCCGTTCCCGGCGGGCGGGACCAGGACTTCGGACTTGCAGCGGGGACAAGTGAACCGGATATTTTCGCCGCGGTCGATCGGCGCGTTGCAGTTCAAGCAGATAAACGGCCGGCCCGAATACTCTCCAACCCTGGCTTCCGATGACATTGGCGCTCCATCCCCGATGGCTTGAATGGCCGGCACCCGTCCAGGCACCATGCCCGACGGGCCGACCGGATCAATTTTACCAGCAAAAAGAAGTTGCGGCAAGAGGCGGGGTTTTATTCTGGAACTTTCCCGGTAGCCGGTTTTGAGGCGGATGTGTTAAAATTGAAACGGACGGAATTTCAAAAGCGGCGAACCCACTGAAAACGGAGTCCGGCATGCGCATCCTGATCATCGGCGGCGGCATGATCACCCGGGAAGTGCTTATCCCGGCCGTCCAGGCCTTTTCGCGCCGACACGGCCGCGACCATCTCCTGATCGCCTCCCGGCGCGGCGCCACCCTCCAGAGAATCTCCGATGAATTCCCCGGCCTGGAATTTCAGGCCTACCCCGACCCGGCCTGCTCCGATCCAGAGGCCTCGCGGCCGGAGGCCTACCGGGAGGCTCTGGCCGATCTGGAACCGCCGGCGGCGGTTATCGTGGCCACCCCGGATCACCTGCACACCGGTCCGGTACTGGAGGCCATCGAGGCCGGCTTCGACTGCGTGGTCCAGAAACCGCTCTGTCTTTCCCTGGAGGACAGTCGACGGATCGCGGCCGCGGCCGAGGATAAGGCCGCCTACGTTTACACCGATTACCACAAGCGGCACGATTACTCGATCCGGGCCCTGCGCCACCGATACCTGGCCGGGGAACTCGGCGAGGCCCTCTGCGCCAGCGCCTACATAGAGGAGCGACGCGAGATGCCGCTCAAGAACTTCGCCCGCTGGGCCCAGGCGAGCAATTCCTTCGATTATATCGGCTGCCACTACGTGGATGTTTTTTACTATGTGACCGGGCTGCGGCCAAAACGGGTGACCGCCTATGGACAGAAGAAAATGCTGGCTTCGCTCGGCCACGACATCTACGACGCGGTCCAGGCGCTGGTGGAATGGGAGAACGGCGCGGTCCTTTACGTTCAGACCTCCTGGGTGCTTCCGGACGGCAACCCCAACCTTACCAACCAGGGCTTCCAGATGACCGGGACCCAGGGTGAATATCGGGCCGACCACGCCGACCGCGGCACCAACTTCTGCACCCAGCCGTCCGGCTACGACCGTTTCAATCCTTACTTCTGCAAGCCATACCGGGATTGGAATCACCCGGAACGGATCGTCTGGGAGGGCTACGGTATCGAGAGCGTCATCCAGCCGCTGGAGGACATTCTCTCCCTGCACCAGTCGGCCGCCGGTCTCAGCCCCGAACGGCGCCTGGCCAAACGCCGTGAAATCCTGGCCGGGCTGATTAAAACCCGGCCCTTGCCGGAACAGGCCATGGTGGCGACCGCGGTTCTGGAGGCCGCCCACCGGAGTTTGGCCGCCGGGAGCGTCCCGGTTCCGGTTGAATTTTAGCCCGCGGATTTTACTTTCAACCAGAGGAGGAGCGATGAGGGGATTAAGAACGCTGACGATAGCGCTTGGACTGGTAATGGCGCTGGGTTGCTTATCGGCCGTCCGGGCCCAGGAGAGTGGGACCCTCGGCCCCTGGCGGGTGGGCGACATGGCCTACAACCCGACCCTGGCCGACGACCGGCCCAACGCCGAAAGCGCGGCGATCAAGGCCCGTGGTTTCACGCCGCTCATCCCGGACCGGGTGCTGAAAGGGACGAAAGGCGCCCTGAGTTTCCGGGTATCGCCCCGGAACGAGGAATGGGCGGGCATCCTGGTCATGGATGTCGAGGGAAAGCCGCTGGGGGTGAGGGATGGATACAGCGTCCAGCTGGTCAACCCGGTCGACGGCAAGACCGCGCCCTTCGACGTTAACGACAGCCGGGCGCTCTTCAGCGACGCCAGCCGGATCTTCCGGCCCAAAACGGTCATCCGGGTCAGCCAGAAGAACGTGCTGGTAGACGAGGCGACGGTTGATTTCACCAGCTGGAAATATCCCGACTCGAAAGTCCGGATGAACGACCTGCTGGACGGACCGACTTCCGCCCACGGTTTCGTGACGGCCCGGGACGGCCGTTTCTGGCGGGAAGGGAAACCCATTTACTTCTGGGGTGGCCACGAAAACCATGTTCCTCGCAACAAGGCGGCTTCCGACCTGTACGCGGAAGCATATTCGGCCGCCGGCATCAACATCATGCGCCATATCGGCGTTGACGAGATGGTGATCGACCCGGTGAGCGGCGCGGTAAACCCGGAGATGCTGGATAATTATCTCTACCTGGTCGCCAAGCTGGGCGAAAAGGGCATCTACTTCCTGATGAGCGGCTACCTCGGATACCAGCCCTCGATATACGGCTTGCCGAAGGGAAGCAAGGGGTCAAACGCCTTCTTCTGGATGGATCCCGCCTACCGGGAGTCCTGGAAGAAGTTTCTTCGCATCCTGTTCACGACCAAAAATCCATACAACGGCAAGGCCCTCAAGGATGATCCGACCCTGATTGGATTCGAGCTTTCCAATGAAATGGGAATGAACGAACGGCGTTTCGATTATAACCGTCTCGACACGCTTGAAGAAACCCAGCTCTGGCGGCAGGCCTTCAACCGTTTCCTGCTTAAGAAGTACGGAAACAGAGAGGCGCTGGCCCGGGCCTGGGAGATCAACCCGCTTTTGCCGAACGAGGATCCGACCCGGGGCAGCATCCTGATGCCCTCCAACTTCCGGGGCGTCCGCAGTCCGTACGGCGGCACCGGCCAGCATGACCAGTTTACCATCGGCCACTGGTATCGAAACGGCCTGCCGAACGAAGCGGCCATCCGGATCCTGGACGCGATCGAGTTCAACCAGAAGGTGGCCGGCAAGACCTACCCCTTCGATTTCAACAACCTGGAGACGCCCGAGGAGACCGGGAAGCTCCGGGCCGCCTTCAACCAGTTTCTGCTGCAGAAATACGGTGATCGGGCCGCTCTCGCCAAGGCCTGGGCCGAGGACCAGCTCTTCGGCTGGGAAGACCCGGCCAAGAACACCATTTTGATCCCGACCAACTACCGGGGCGAAAAGGAGTACCGGTTCGATCCTTCCCGGCGTCAGGCCGATCCGCGCGTCAGCGACGCGCTGGAGTTCACCTACCAGGTGCAGAAGGAATGGGCGACCGACATGGCCAGGTTCCTGAAGGATGAGATCGGCCTCAAGTGCGGGGTAGGCTGGAACGGGGATACCTTTCATGTCGTCCAGACGCCCAACCACCTGGCCAACATGAACTCGCCCCTGGACATTGCCATCGCGGCCGCCTACCTGGACTGGGATAACGGCGACCAGATCACCAGCCGCACCAAGAACCTCAAGCGCTTCACCGCCTACGGCCGCATTCTGGGCCGGCCGATGCACTCCTACGAGTGGAGCATGTGGACGCGCCAGGGGCCCTACACTTATGAATATGGACTGCTGGCGGCCCTGATGGGCCGGGTCTACGGCTTCGACGGATACTCCCATCACAAGATGGCCCCGGTCATCTACCCGATCAGCGATCCGCTTTACTCGCTGAACTCCCACTACATCACCCCGTTGACCGACCGCCGCCGCGGGGCTTTTTACGTGGCCCGCTGGATTCTGGAGCGCTCCCGCATTCCGGAGGCGGAGAAACGGCTGGTCATCGGCTTTCCGGCCCAGAGCGTCTTCACCGGCGGCCCGGAACGGAGGATGAGCAACTGGGCCTTTGAGAACTGGCTGATGTACCAGTGCGGAACCGAGGATTACGCCTTTGAAGATGTTTATGACGGTCCGGCCGACCGGGTGGTGGTCCACTCC
Organism: candidate division TA06 bacterium; assembly: GCA_022704925.1. Taxonomy (GTDB): domain Bacteria; phylum Ratteibacteria; class UBA8468; order MWAK01; family MWAK01; genus MWAK01. The sequence continues at coordinate 4,841 of JAKJFK010000027.1, forward strand.
GGCCATGGGCCTTACGGCGACTACCGGAAGGCACAGCACGCCATCCTCTGGTGCCACAGCAACAGCGACCGGGAAGGCAAGGACCTGAAGGCCAGGGAGAAGTGGTTTGCCTTGCACGGCATCAAGTTCGCGCCCGGTCAGAAGTATTACCTCGACGACAAGTACTTCGCCACCACCGAGGACCTGACCGATTACAACCTGGTCCACGCCCGGGCTGAAGGGGCCCGCTGGGACCTGCTCAACAAGAACGCGGCCTCGAAGCAGTTCGGGGTGGTGAATACCGCGGCCGGGGACTACTGGCTGCCGGAGAAGGGGCAGCCGCTCACCGAAATGGACCGGAAACTCTACGAGGCCCTGAAGCGCTGGGGCTACCCGCTGCCCTTCGAGGTTGAGGAGATCGACCAGGTCTGGCGCAGCCGGGATCGGACGATGGAGATGAACACGCTCAAGACCTTCTTCAAGTCCGACCGTGATGATCTCCAGCTTTGGTTCGGCCAGCTGGCCGAGAACGGCGGCCGGGTTTCCTTAAGCCGGCTCGAGGCGGTCTCCGGCGAAAAGCAGTATTCGGCGGCCCTGATTCCCTGGGACACGGCCGATTTTGCCACCGCCCGGACCCTGCTCCTCTGGACCCACTGGAACAGCCGGGTGACCGTTAAGCTTCCCTTCCGGGGAACGCCCGAGATTTACGCGGTCAACTGGCTGGGCAAGCGCCTCTACCGGGTCAAGCCGCTCCGGAGCGGCCGGAACGAGTTGACCTTCGAGACCTGCCGGGACGACGATATCTTCGGCTACGAGATCGCCCAGTAAAAGAATTAAATCTCGCGCGTCTTTGAGCCCTCCGAGCCGGATCGGGGGGCTCTTCTTTGGCGGCATAAACGTTTCAACTTCGCCCGGTAACTAAATTTCAAATCTTCAAGAAGACGGGTTGAAAAGGTTTTTCGGCCAAAAGAATGACTGGGGGAGCGTAAAATTTCGGGGGAGCAGCGAAAGGAGAGGGCATGAAATTGAGAGGCAGAGTGCTGGTGCTGGCGGGATTGGGATTGCTGTTGACGGCCGGGCTGCTCCTGGCCGAGAATCCGGCCGGTGCCGACGGCGGCAAGGCACCCGGGACGGAGAAGCCTCGGCCGGGGATTGAAAAACGCGTCCAGGGCGGAGACGGCGGACAGTGGGGAGCCCTGGCCCAGCTGGGCCTGAGCGAGGAGCAGAAGGCCTCGATCAAATCCATCCTGGATACTCAGCGGGAACGGATGAACAGCGTGCGCCAGGACAGCACGCTCAGCCGGGAGGAGACGAAGAAGAAGCTGGCCGAAATCGAGAAGACCGGCCAGGAGCAGGTGGCCGCTCTTCTAACCACGGAGCAGAAGGCGAAGCTGGCCGCCTGGAAGGAGAAGCAACGGGCCGATCAGGAACGGAAAATGGCTGAACGGCTGGCCGACCGGTTGCAACTGGACACCGAGCAGCGGGTTAAGATACTGCCGCTTTTGAAGGAAAGGCAGGCAAAGGTCCAGGCGGTGCAGAACGACCAGACCATTTCCAACGAGGCTCGCAAGGAGAAACTCCGGGAGATTCATCAGACCTACCAGGGCAAAATTGTTCAATACCTGAGCGAGGAGCAGAAGGCGAAGTTCACGGAACGGCCGAATGGGGACCGGCCCAAGCCGCTGGCCCAGCCACCATTGCCGCCGGCGCCGCCGCAGCCGGATGCCAAACCAACCGCCTGATTCCACCCGGATTGAATTAAAAAGGCGGCCTCGCCGGAAGGCGGGCCGCCTTTTTTTGTTTTCGGCCGCACGGCCAACAAAGCTGGCCGGTCCGAAGGCAGACCACTATCAGGCGCTGGTGATCCTGATCAATAGTGGTTTGAATTCGGGCCGGGAGCGCGACGGCCAGGAGAAGCCCAGGAGGCGTACTGAAGGTACGCCGACGCCGGCGCCGACGCAGCCAACAAAGCTATCCGGTCCGAAGGCAGACCACTATCAGGCGCGCTGGAACTGCCGGTCAAGGAACCGCTCCGTCAATTCCAGCACGGTCGGCCGGCCGTGCGGACAGGTGAAGGGATCGGCGCAGGCCAGGAGACGATCCCGGAGCGCCTCGGCTTCCTCGCGTCCGGCTGGTTCGCCGGACCGGATGGAATTATGGCAGGCGCGCCGGGCCAGGGTCTCCGGGTCGGCGGCCGGAGTGTCCTTTTCGGCCAGCAGGTTGCGCAGGGCCGTCTCCGGGCGGTTGATCAGGGCCGGGTGGGAGTGGATGGCAACCTGTCCCTTCTCCCATCGGCTGGTGGAGAAACCGAGTGCTTGGAAACGCGGCTGTCCTTCCTCCCAGACCAGCATCTCCGATATGGTAACCGGTATTATCAGGGGCGTCAGCAGGTACTGGACCTCGACCTTGCCCCGGGTCAAAGCCTCGACCAGGCGCTCGTAATTAATCCTTTCATGGGCGGCATGCTGATCGATCAGCAGCAGGGAGCTCCCGGCCTCGAAAATCAGGTAACGCCGGCGGAAGGCGCCAATGAAGAAGGCGTTGGAAAGCAGCTCGCGCAGGGTGGCCTCGGCGGCGGCCGGCGGCGATTCGATCGCTTCCGGCCTGGGCAGGGCCGTATCGGCGGCCGGGACCGGCGCGGCCGGCCGGGCCAACGGCGGCCGATAACCGGCGCCGGATTCCGAAAGTTTCGGCTGGAAAACCGATTCGGCCGCCGGGCCGGTTTTAAAGACCGCCAGCTTGATCCGGCGGGCCCGGCCGCGGGTGGTCAGGGCCTGTTCGCAGGCCACCCGGACCAGGCCGGCCAGCCGGGCCTCTCCATTAATCCGGACCTCATGCTTGGAAGGATGGATATTGACGTCCACCAGTTCGGGCGACAGTTCCAGAAAGAGGGCGAAAAAGGGAAAGACCCCGGCCGGCATGACACTCCGGTAGGCCTGGTTGACCGCCTGGCTGAAGGCCCGGCTGTAAACCGGCCGCCGGTTGACGAAGACAAACTGCAGGTTGCGGCGCGGCCGCTGGATATTAACGTCGCCCAGGCAGGCCTTGAAGGCGAATCCGGTTCCGGCGGATTCCTGTCCGGCCTCCAGCAGGTTTTCCGGTTCCAGGTTCAGGACCTGCTGAAAACGGCGCATTGGGTTTTCGGCGGCGGCCAGATCCAGGCGGACGCGTTCCTGGTGGCGGATCGCAAACCGGCACTCCGGGTAGGCCAGGGTGTAGGGGATGATCTGGTTGACGGTCAGCTGGAACTCGGCCGGGTCCGACTTCAGGAACTTGCGCCGGGCCGGGGTGTTGAAGAAGAGCTCGCGCACTTCAACCTCGGTCCCCCGGTTCATCGCCACCGGGGCGGTTCCCATTCTCCGGTTGCCCCGGATATGGACTTCCAGCCCGGACTCGCCGGAGGCCGTCCGGCTGCGCAGCCGGAAGTCGGAAACCGCGGCCAGGCTGTAAAGAGCCTCACCCCGGAATCCGAAGGAAGCAATCGCGGCCAGGTCCTCAAGGCGGCTGATCTTGCTGGTGGCATGGCGTTCGCCAATCGCCTCCAGATCCTCCGTGTCGATTCCTGAACCGTTATCACGCACCAGGATGAGCTGCTTGCCGCCATTGAGCAGCTGCACCTCGATGGAGTCGGCGCCGGCATCCAGGCCGTTTTCCACCAGTTCCTTGACCGCCGAGGCCGGCCGTTCGATCACCTCGCCGGCGGCAATCTTCCCGGCCAGGTCGGGCGGCAGGCGTTTAATCATGGCCATTTTTCTCCAGCCGTTTGCGCCACCGGTCCAGTTTTTCCAGGGCCTCCAGCGGCGTCATCCGTTCGATTTCCAGTTTTTCCAATTCCCGGCAGACCTCTTCGCGCGCCTCCAGCCAGGCGGCGGTTTCGGCGGCCGCCTCCGAACCGGCGGCGTCAAAAAGCGAAGGGGTTTCGTCCCTTTGGCCGGAACGGTCGAAGAGTTTTTCCTTCAAGCTTCCCTCGGCCTCCAGCTGGGTCAGCAGCTGTCGGGCCCGGCTGACCACCCGGTCCGGAATGCCGGCCAGGCCGGCCACGTAGATGCCGTAGCTTTCATCGCTGCCGCCGGCCACGATCTTGTGGAGAAAAAGAATCCGGTCACGCCACTTGCGGACCGCCACGTTGTAATTCTTGACTCCGGTCCGGCCCCGGGCCAGGGCGGTCAGCTCGTGGAAATGGGTGGCGAAGAGCGTGCGCGTCCGATGCCGGTTGAGTTCCTCGGCAATGGCCCAGGCCAGGCTCAGGCCGTCCAGGGTGCTGGTGCCCCGGCCGATCTCGTCCAGCACCACCAGGCTGCGTTCCGAGAGGTTGTGGAGTATTTCGGCCGTTTCGGACATCTCGACCATGAAGGTACTCTGGCCGCGGCTGATGTCGTCGTGGACGCCGATGCGGGTGAAGATCCGGTCCACCAGGCCCACCCGGGCCCGGCCGGCCGGCACGGCCGCGCCCATCTGGGCCATGATCACCAGCAGCGCCGCCTGCCTGATATAGGTTGACTTGCCGGCCATGTTCGGTCCGGTGATGATCAGCAGGTGATCGGTCTCGGTGTTCAAGAACAGGTCGTTGGGAATGAAGTTCTCCTGAAGGTGCTTCTCCACCACCGGGTGGCGCCCCTGGATGATTTCGATCCCGTTTCCCTCGTCCACCTCCGGCCGGACATAACCCGGTTCGCCGGCCAGCCGGGCCAGGGAGTCCAGGGCGTCCAGCCGGGCCAGCTCTTCGGCGAAGCGGTGCAGCGGCGCCGACTGCTCCAGGATCCGTTCGCGCAGTCCGGCCAGGAGTTCCGCCTCCAGGGCCAGGATCCGTTCCTCGGCGTTCAGCAGGCGTTCCTCGAATTCCTTGAGCTTCGGGGTGATGAAGCGTTCGGCGTTGACCAGGGTCTGCTTGCGCAGGTAATCCTCGGGCACCAGGTGCAGATTGGTTTTGCTTACCTCCAGGTAATAGCCGAAGACCCGGTTGTAGCCGACCTTGAGGGAATTGATGCCGGTACGCTTGATTTCCTCGGCCTGGAGGCGGCGCAAGCCCTCCCGGCTGTTACGCTGCAGGTCCCGCAGCCCGTCCAGTTCCGGGTGGTAGCCGCTCCGGACCAGGCGCCCCTCTGACTGGCTGATCGGGGCCGCCGGATCCAGGGCCCGTTCCAGCTCCGTCCGCAGTTCCGGCAGATCGGCCAGGCTGAAAAGGGGGTTCCGGGCGGCCGGCGGATCGGCCAGGGCCTTGATTTCCGGAATCCGGGCCAGTGCGTTCCGCAGGCCGAGGAAGTCGCGGGCCGAACCATAACCGCCGCTCAATCGCGAAAGGTTCTTCTCGACATCGGGCAGGTTCTTCAGCAGTTCCTCCAGCCCCTCCAGTCGTTCCGGATCGGAACGGAGCAACTCCACGGCCGCCTGCCGTTCCCGGATGGCCGACGCCTTTTTCAGCGGTTGGTAAAGCCACTGGCGCAGGCGGCGCTTGCCCAGAGGCGAGCGGGTGTAATCCATCCGCTCGAAAAGGTTTTCCAGTTCCAGGCCGGCAAAGGCGGCCGGCGCGATGAAGAGATTTTCGGAGACGGTGCAGAGGCGAATCGAGTCCAGGTGGCGCAATTGACCGCGGTTCAGGCGGCGCAGGTATTCCACCAGGGCCCCGCAGGCGGCCAGGGCCAGCGGCCGTTCCTCCAGGCCGAATCCGGCCAGGCTGGCGACCCGGAAGTGTTCCTGGAGCGTCCGGCGGTCCAGTTCCGGATTGAAAGTCCAGTCTTCCAGCGGGCTCAGGGTCAGTTTCCGGCTCCGGAAGGCCGGCTGTTCCAGGAATTGGCGGCTGGCCGTTTCGGCGCCGGCCGGAAAGAGGCACTCGTAAACCGGGAGTCCGGCGACCGTTTCGGCCGCCCGGGCCGCGTTTTCGAACTGGTTGGCCTGGATGGTGCCGCCGGCGGCCTCGACGAAGGCCAGGCCGAATCCCTCCCGGGCCGGGTTGAGGCAGAGCAGGCAGCGGTTCTCCGGGCTGCCTTCGTCAATGAAGGTGCCGGCGGTGACCACCCGCACCACCTCCCGCTTTACCAGGCCGCGCGCCTTGGCCGGGTCCTCGGTCTGTTCGCCGATGGCCACCTTGAGGCCGGCCTTGATCAAGCGACCCAGGTAGCCTTCGAGCGCGTGGTAGGGCAAACCGCACATCGGGATCCGACCAGAACGGCCGGCGTCCCGCGAGGTAAGCACCAGGTCCAGGATCGGCGCGGCCTGTCGGGCGTCCTGGTCGAACATCTCGTAGAAATCGCCCAGCCGGAAGAGAAGCAAGCAGTCCGGGTGCTGGCTCTTCAGTTCCCGGTACTGCCGGAGCATCGGCGTAAAGTCGTCCATGATTTATTATTGTATCTCAAGATGCGGGGCAAAAGAAAATTTGTTGAGAACCCAGTCGGCTTGGATTCCGGATCATGGGCGGGTTTGGAAGTTGGCCGGTTTTCCGGTAAAATATGAGGTTATGAAAATGCCCGCTGATCCAGCTGCCGTTTCAAAACCGGCTACCGGCCGGCGCCGGCGGCCTCTTAACCGGCGGGTGTACGCCCTGAGCCTGGGCTGTCCGAAGAACCTGGTGGACACCGAGCGCTTCCTGGCCGGCCGGCTCAAGGCCGGCTACCGGCTGGCGGAGAGCCCGGAAAAGGCCGACCTGCTTTTTTTGAACACCTGCGCCTTCCTGACCGAGGCGGTCCGGGAATCGGAGTCCTTCCTGGAGCAGCTGGCCTCCTTGAAGCGGCCGGGCCGCCAGCGCCTTTACCTGGCCGGCTGCCTGGTTGCCCGCCAGAAGGAAGAACTCCTCCGGCGCCACCCGGCGGTTGATAGGCTCATCTACCCGACCGAACTGGCCGGGCTGGCCGGCCGCTGCCTCTGCACGCCCGGCCACTACGCCTACCTGAAGATCGCCGAGGGGTGCGACAACCGCTGCGCCTATTGCCTGATACCGAGCCTGCGGGGAAGCCTGGCCAGCTACCCGGCCCGGCGGCTGGAGGCCGAGGCCCGGGCCCTGGCCGCCCTGGGCGTGCGCGAGTTGAACCTCGTGGCCCAGGATACCACCGCCTACGGTCGGGATCGCGGCAAAAAAGACGGCCTGGCCCGCCTGCTGGAACGGCTGGTTAAAATTGAGGAGTTGCGGTGGATCCGCCTGCTCTATACCTATCCGACCGGTTACAGCGAGCGGCTGATCGAGTGCCTGGCCCGCCACGCCATCCGTCCGGACGGCACGACCGATCCGGAGCGGAAAATCTGCGCCTACCTGGACATACCGCTTCAGCATGCCGCTCCCCGGATTCTTGCGGCCATGGGCCGCCGGGGCGGAGTGGAGGAATACCGACGGCTGATTGAACGCCTGCGGCGGGAGATCCCGGGCCTGAACCTCCGCACCTCGATGATCGTCGGCTTTCCGGGCGAGCGCGAGTCCGATTTTCTCCAGCTGCTCGATTTCATCCGCGCCATCGAGTTCGAGAAACTGGGCGCTTTCGCCTATTCGGCCGAACCGGGCACCCGAGCGGCCTCCTTTCCCGGGCAGGTCTCGGCATCTGTCAAGGAGGAGCGGCGGGCCGAAATCTTCCGGGTGCAGCGGGAGATTTCGCGGCGGCAACTCTCGAAATGGCTGGGCCGGGAAACGGAGGTTCTGGTCGACGGGCCCGATCCGGAAGCGCCGGGCCGTTCGCGGGGGCGCAGCCAGTACGAGGCGCCCGAGGTGGACGGCGAGGTGAAACTGGCCGGACGCTGGCCGGCCGGGGAGTTTCTGCGGGTGAAAATCAC
>JAKJFK010000222.1 GCA_022704925.1 candidate division TA06 bacterium
CCCGCCGGTAAGGGCCGCCGCCAACGGCATCACCAGGACCGGGTATTTATCCAGGCGCTCCGGATCGGCCAGGTGGTCGTCGAAGAGGACATCGCATCCGAGGCCGCCGTGGGCGACCAGGTGGTGCCAGCCGGTCAGGGAGTTCCAGTAGTAGTCCACCCAGTCCTCGGTGATGAAGTCCGGGTTGCGGCCGAAGACGAAGGTTTCGGTCTGCTGGGAGACGTGCAGGGCCAGGTAGGGGACCGCGGGCAGGTCCAGGTAGGGCTGCCGGGGCTTCAGCTCGGCGGCCACCGCGGCCAGCACCGGCAATTCCCAGGCCGGCTCGGCCCCGCCCAGGCTGGGATGGCCGCCGGCGGTGGCGCAGGCAAGCACGAAATCGAGCGTGTCCTTCGGGTTGACCAGCGGCTGACGGCCCGCCCGGACCGCCTTGCGGACGGTGCAGGACAGACCCATCCAAACCTCGGTCTCGGCCCGGCCGTAGGCCCGCATCAGCCGGGTGTGGAAGGCGCCCTTGAGGGGTTCGCCGTCGGCCTCGGTGCCGCTCACGAAATCCCGGCCGAACGGGTTCAGGGGCACCGCCGCGTTCCAGCCGATGTTCTCCCGGTGGTAGTGGTTGAAGACGATGGCCGCCTCCGGCACCTCCCGGTGCACGCGCTCCGCCAGCCGCTGCCAGTATTCCCCGAACATCCGGTAGCGCCAGGCCACCCAGCGGCGGAACTCCGGCCGGGACCAGTCGTAGCGCTCCGGCAATTCCAGGCCGGTCTCGGCCCGGAACTTGCGGCGGCAGTGTTCGCAGACGCAGGAGACCGGCTGGGGGCTCTGCCAGATTGGGCTGAAGGCGGCCCCGTCGAACCAGATGCCGTCCAGGTCGAACTTCTTGAGCGCCTCGATCACGTAGGCGATCACCGCCTCCCCGTAAGGGGAATTGATGCAGCAGACCGCGTCGGCGTAGGGAACCTTCGCCGGATCCAGGATCATGAATTGCTGGCGCCAGTCCGGGTGGTCGCGGCCGGTCGGCCGGGAAAGCGACAGGGGATACCAGCTCATGACCGGCCGCCGGAGCGAATGAAGAAAATTTACCCATTCCTTAAGCTGGGTTTCGTGCTCCGGCCTCTGCTCCGGCCAGGCCGAGATGTGCCTGGAGCGGAAGAAGGAACCCTCGAAGTCCAGGACGGTGCTGATCCAGCGGGCGTCAACGCCGGCGGCCGCGAAACAAAGTTCGTAATTCTCCTTGCTGATGCCCGGCCCGCAGGTACCGTCGGGAACCGGCCGCTCCTCGAGGCGGACCAGGCTGCGGGTGTAATCCCGCCAGGCCGCGCCCCGGTCGGTGCGCAGGTGGTCGGCGATGCCCGGCCGAAGCCCGGCGAACCGGAAGAGGACCCGCCAGCGGCCGACCGAGCTGATCACCCGGACCGCCAGGCAGTGGCGGCCCCGGCTCAGGCCGATTTCAAAACGGTGCTTCATCGCGCCGACCGGGCCGCCGTTGCTCTCGCGGGTGGCGTAGACCTCCCGGCCGTCCAGCCACCAGGCCGCGTAACGGTCGGCGTCGTAGACCAGTTCGGCGGTCAGGTCGGCCGGCACCTCGAACTCGGCGAAGGCATAGACCTGGTTGCGGATCCCGGCCCGGGAGCGGTCGGCCAACGGCCCGAGCCAGGCCTCGAAATCAAGTTCGTTCCCTCGAATGCGCACCTTCCGGACCGGGACCGGCTTCCCCTCCAGCCGGAAGCCGGCCGGCGCCCCGGCGGCGCCGTCCAGTCCGGTCGGGAACCAGTTGCCGCGGCCGGCCGGCGCGAAGAAGGGTCCGACCAGGGTCCATTCGGAGAGTTTCAAACCCGCCATTTATCCTCCTGGGAAAGATGCGGCCGGTCACCGGGTACGATTCCCGAAGGCCTCAACCAGCGGTTCTTTTACTTGACAAATAAAACATCTTGAAGTATAAACATAAAGGAAATCGGCCGTCAAGGCCGGGTATTTGTAGAGAGTGGCCAATGCTGGACACGGTGTTACCGTTGTTACGGAAGGAGGTGGGAACGGCCGTTAAGGTAAAAAAGCGTGTGGTCGAGATGTCAGCCATTATCATCGACGGAGGGAGCATGAAAAGAAAAAACGGCTTCACCCTGATTGAATTGCTGGTGGTGATCGCCATCATCGCCATCCTGGCCGCCATGCTGCTGCCGGCGCTGGCCCGGGCCCGGGAGAAGGGGCGCCAGGCCCAGTGCATAAGCAACCTGAAGCAGATCCTGCTGGCCGCCCACATGTATGCCAACGACTGCGACGGGTACCTGCCCTGGCACTACAGTTACGGCAACAACTGGATGAACTCGCTCTACAACGGCAATTATGTCCAAAACGTCAAGCTCTTCCGCTGCCCGAGCTACCTGGTCAACGGTTACGGGACCACCGGCTGCCTGACCAGGCAGTACAGTTACGGGGTCTGGTACAACCTCTACAACGCCAAGCTCAACCAATACGAGATCTTCGGCAACGTAAGCAACACCGACGTCGTCTACATCTCCGAGACCCGGCGCCAACTGAACGAAGCCTGGCCCTGGATGTACGCCTGCACCAGCACCGCCACCGCCCTGGCCGCCTCCTCCGGAACTTACTACCCCTGGCCGGCCCACCAGGTTAACACCCGGCTCAACATCGGCTTCCTGGACGGCCACGTGGAGAACCTGATCCTCGAGGATACCATGACC
>JAKJFK010000223.1 GCA_022704925.1 candidate division TA06 bacterium
CGCCCTGCCGGCCCTGTTCGGACCGGTCTCGGCCGCCAAGCTCCTGCCCGACCTGGTGGCGGAACTGGAAGCCGCCGGCCCGCGGGCCGACCGGATGCGCTGGTCTGAAGAGCGGGTCGCCCAGGCGGCCTGCAAGGGCGCGGTCAAGCAGCGGGACCGGCTAACGCTTGCGGAAATCGAACAGTTGGTGCAGGATCTGGCGTTGACCGAAATGCCCTATACCTGCCCCCACGGCCGGCCAACCCTGATCGGCTTTTCATTCGACGAACTCCATCGCCGCTTTGGACGCGTGTAAAAGGAACAGGCATGATCATTCTGGGTGACCATCCCTTTGCCAAAAACGAGCAAGGCCGGCTCAAGTCGCGCATTGCGACGGTCTTTCTGAGAACACCGGGGCTGGTGACGCTGCCGGGCATTCACGCGATGCAGCGCGCGGCCTGGGTGGAGGAGTTGAACCGGCGCCGCCGGGGCGAGGGGTTGGCGGATCTGACCGAGGCGCAGGCGGAGATGGAGTGGAAGGAGTCGGTGGACCTGATCCTGGATCCGGAAGCGATCCTGATCCGGCCCGATCCGGCGGCCATGCCGCTGGCGTTCCGGGCCGACGAACTGCTCCAGGAACTGGCGCCCAAGAACCGGATCCGCTTTCTCTACGTGAACAACCGGGCGGTGCGGGACGCGCTTCGGGAGCGGGGCGAAAACTGGCGGATGAGTCCGCTGCCGCGCACCGGGGAGGAGATGGAGGCGATGATCCGCTCTTCCCGCGTGGCGCTGGGCCAGGGGGTGATTTACTACTACAACCGGCTGACCGGCACCCGCTACGTCACCTGCGCCACCTTTCGAAGTCTGGCCGACCTGGATGGCGAGGCGCTGCGGCGCCACCTGGTTGAAATTCAGACCCACTGCCGGCGCCGCAACCGGATCGGCAGTCCGGAGATCGACTTTTTCCTGTCCGGCGACGCGTTCGGCGAGGCCGATTTCGCGGAACTGGATCTGGCGGGAATGGACGAGTCGGCGTTGCGGGCCCTTCATGCCGACCTGGCGGCCCGGTTCGAAGAGGCGGTGTCGCCGTTTCTCCGGGAGGACAATCCGGCCGACATGGAATGGCGGAACCGGATGTTCAGCGCCCTGATCGGCCAGCGGGACGAGCCCATCCGGGAAGAGATTCTGATGGGGTTGAGTCCGGAGTTTTACATGCAGATCGAGTGGCTGCCCGGCGGCCGGATCGAAGAGGGGGAGTTGATTTTCGACCGGGTATTCGACGAGTTCGACCGCGATTCCGAAAACCCGGAGCTGCGCCGGCTCTGCGATCTCCGGGCCCGCTCCTTCATCTTCACCTACATCCGCGAGTTCGGGGATATCCAGTACGCCAACATCGGCCGGATCGCGCGATCGTTGTCCAACCGGTCCTCGGACGGCGAACGGCGCCACAATGTCTACCTGGCGCAGGTGAAACGGATCGGCCAGCCGGACCCGATGGTCTACATTTTGCGGGTTCAGAAGCGGGGCGTGGCCGAGCAGTTGAACGCGGGGAAGGAGCTGTTCGGCGCCATCATGGAGGCGGAAGAGTATGTGGATTATGTCCTGGACCGTCGGCTGGGCTGCCGGCAGCTTGGGATGAACCTGCCGCCGCGGATGGTGACGCGGCGGATCCGGGAACGGTACATCGGGCCGGTCCAGGCGCATGCCGGGGCCGTCTACTGGCTGACCTGCTTCGAGCGCGATTACATCGATGGCCGGGCTTCGGACAAGCTGTCGCCGGCCAGCCTGCGGGATCCGGTCTTTTCCCTGCGGCTGGCGGGGCTCCTGGGGGAAGCCGCCGCGCCGAACCTGATTGTCGGGTGCCGGCGGGCGAACGGCGAGGTGTTGTTCGACCAGGGCGACGAGGTGATCAGCTTCGATTTCCGGGGACTGCCGACCAAGCTGTTTGTGGCCGATCACACGGGATCGTTTGCGCATGTCGGGCCGGACTTCGGCGATTTCGCGGAGGCCTATGCGGCGCCGGTGAACCGGCGCGCGGTCCTGACGCCGGATCCGGCGGCCTTTGCCAAGGCCTACCTGCAGGCGCTCCGGCTGGAGTTTGGGCGCATCCAGGAGGAGTATCGGCGCCACCGCCGGGCCTTCCGGGCGCTGTTCCGCTACCGGCCGCGGGACCGGGAAGATCGGTTTGCCGTCCGCTGGGAGCGGGTGTTGGACCGGCTGGAGGCGGCGGATCCGGAGGCGCTGGTCGCCGCGATCCGGGATCGGCTGACGGTTTAACGGGGAAAGGAAGACGGCCGCCCGATGGGCGGCAGGAGGAGCGAGCGATGGGAGTCCGGGCATGGGCGCCGATTCTGCTGCTGACCGTGTCGAACCTTTTCATGACCTTTGCCTGGTACGGGCATCTGCGGTTCAAATCCGCGGCGCTGCCGCTGGTGATCCTGGTCAGTTGGGGCATCGCCTTTTTCGAGTATTGCTTCCAGGTGCCGGCCAACCGGATGGGTCACGGGGTCTATTCCGCGGCGCAGCTCAAGACGATACAGGAGATCATCACGCTGCTGGTGTTTGTGGCGTTTTCGGTTTTCTATCTGAAGGAGCGGTTCCAGTGGAACCAGGCGCTCGGCTTCGTGCTGATCGTGGTGGCGGCCGCTCTGATTTTTTCCGGGAAACCGGCGGCATCG
>JAKJFK010000224.1 GCA_022704925.1 candidate division TA06 bacterium
GGTCGGAGAGCGTCCGTTTCCCCATACCTGGACGATGACCAACCTCAAGAAACCGGGCTGCCGGACCGTGATCCGGTACCGGGAAGTGGCCTTTGACCGGACACTGCCGGAAGATACCTTCTCGCTTCGCCGTCTCTCCCGCTAAGATGCTCCTGGTCCTGAAGCTGGCCTGGCGGAACGTCCACCGCAACACCCGCCGTTCGATACTCACCGTCCTGATCTTCGCCGTCGGCCTGGCCACCCTGGTCATTTCCAACGCCCTCTACGACGGTTTCCACGAAAAAATGGTGGTCAACGCGGTCCGGATCTTCATCGGCCACCTCCAGGTCCACGCCGAGGGGTTTCATGCCAACCCGACCGTGGACAAGTGCTTCGTGCCGCCGCCGGAAACGAGCCTTGACCTGCTCCAGGTGGCCGCCCGGGCCCGCCGGGTCCGGTTCCAGTCGCTGGCCAGCACCGCCGCCACCTCGCAGGGGGTCATGGTGGTCGGCATCGAGCCGGAGCGGGAGGCGCAGGTCACCAACCTGAAGAAGTCGCTGGTCTCCGGGACCTACCTGGGTTCGGGAGCGGAGGACCGGCAGTCCTGCCTGGTGGGCGAACGGCTCATGGAGAGCCTGCGTCTGGAGCCGGGCGAGAAGCTCGTCCTCTTCGGCCAGGCCTACGACGGTTCGATCGCGGCGGCCGCCTGCCGGGTGAGCGGCGTCTGCCGGACCGGCAACCCGGAGATCGACCGTTCCTTCGTCTGGATGCCGATCGTGGCCGCCCAGGAGATGCTCGGTTACGGGGACCGCATCTCGGAGCTGGTCTTCCTGACCCGCCGCTCGAATGAAGTGCCGGCGGCCGAGCGGGAACTGGAGCGCCGGCTGGCCGGCGCCGGCCTCGAGGTGCTGAGCTGGAAGGAGGTCGCCCCGGACATCGTCCAGCTGGTCGAACTGGACATCGCCATGCAGACGGTCCTGATGATCATCATCTCGATCATCGTGGCGCTGGCCATCATGAATACCATGCTGATGGCCATCCAGGAACGCTTTACCGAGTTCGGCGTGATGGCCGCCATCGGCACCCGGCCGGGCCAGATCATCGCCGTCCTGATGACCGAATCATTCTTTCTCGGCCTGCTGGGACTGGCCGCCGGGGCCCTGGTCACCATGCTCGGCCTCATCTACCTTTTCTGGCACGGGGTCAACCTGAGCGCCTTTTCGGCCGGGGTGATGAAGCTGATCGGGATGGACACGACGGTGCGGCCGCTGGTCCAATTGAAGCAGGTGGTGGTCTCCAGCCTGGTGGTCCTGCTCAGCGGCACACTGGTTTCCATCCTGCCGGCGCTCCGGGCGGCCCACCTGGAGCCGGTGGAAGCCATCAGGCACATTTGAAAATGGGCGCCCCTTGGTTATAATTGAAAATGATCATCGCCGAAAACATCAGCCGGGTTTACGACGGCGTTTTCCCGGTCCGGGCCGTGGACGGCCTCAGCCTCGAGGTGGCCGACGGAGAATTTCTCTGTCTGGCCGGACCCTCCGGTTCGGGCAAGACCACCCTGCTGCACCTGCTGGGAGGTTTGGAACGGCCGGACAGCGGCCGGATCGCGATTGACGGCGAGGAGATTACCGGGTATAACCAGCGGCAGCGGGCCCGGCTCCGGCTCTGGAAGATCGGGTTCATCTTTCAGGAACTCAACCTGATCCCGGTGCTGAACGCCCGGGAGAACGTGGAATACGGGCTGCTGCTCCAGGGAGTGGTGGCTTCGGAACGGCGGCGGCGGGTGGACGAGATCCTGGCCGAGCTGGACCTGGCCGGCCTCGCCGAACGGCGGCCGCGCGCTCTGAGCCGGGGGCAGCAGCAACGGGTGGCGGTGGCCCGGGCGATGGTTTCCCGGCCGAAGCTGGTGATCGCTGACGAGCCGACCGCCAACCTGGATTCGCACAACGCGGAGAACCTGGTTGAACTGATGCGCAGACTTAACCGGGACCGGGGCGTGACTATCGTCATGGCGACCCACGACCAGCAGATCATGAAGCGGGTCGGCCGGGTCGTTTCCCTCCGGGACGGCCAGATAACGGGTGAGACGAAATGAAGAAGATGCGATGGGCATTCCTGTCCGGGATTTTTTTAGTTCTGTTTTTTGCCGGCGCCCGGGTTTCGGCCGGGGCCGAGGCGGCGGCCGGAAACGGCGTCAGCCTGGATTTCGGCGGGTACTACAAGATGCTGGCGGGGAGTATCGATGTCCCGCTGGGCGGCGTTTACGCCGATTACCTGAACCGGTTGCGGTTGAGCCTGGATGCCGGGTTCGGACCGGCGGTGCGCGCCCGGGTCGAGTACGACCTGGAACTGCACCTGGGAGATTTCAGCGACAGCGCCTACTCGCGCCTCTTCCGGCGCGTCGAGGCCGAACCCTACTGGGCGACCGGGGAGGTCATCCACGACGATGACGATTTCTTCCTGGAGCACTCGCTCTACCGCGGCTATCTCCAGGTTTCGTTGCCGGCGGCCGACCTCAAGATAGGACGGCAGGGGATCGACTGGGGTTTTGGACGCGCCTGGAACCCGACCAACCCATTCTTCCCGGTCAACCCGCTCTTCATCGAGAAGGAGGAGATGGCCGGTACCGATGCGGTTACCCTGCTGCTCCCCATTGGCCAGACGGTCTCCGTCG
>JAKJFK010000225.1 GCA_022704925.1 candidate division TA06 bacterium
GCACCGCCTCGCGGCCGCCGGCGGCCAGGTCGCGCCTTATCCGCTTTGCGAGTTCGGTCGTTTTCATTATTTTAGTATTGAACTTTACAGCGATCCCGTCACTCCCCGAATCGCCAGCGGGTGGCCATCAGGCAGGGCTTCTCATCACCCGGCGGCTCCTGCTGGTAGTAAACGGTGATGATCATGCCGTCCGCCAGTTCGGCCGAGGCCGGGTAGCCCAGGTCGCCGCTGGGCGCGTCATCGCGCAGGATGATCTCGTCAGCGTAGTCCCAGGTGCGGCCGCCGTCAACCGAAAGGCAGGCCCGTTGCCCGTAGGGCGGATGCCGGTAGCCGTAGGTCGCCAGCACCCGGCCGTCGGACAGGCGGCAGAGATGGGGCGGCTTCCCCAGGATGCCGGTCGAATAGGGCTCGCTCCAGGTCCGGCCGCCATCCTCGGAGCCGGACTGCCAGAGACAGGAGGGCTCCACCTTCAACACATCCTCGTAGCGGGCCAGGGCCAGCAGCCGGCCCGGCGCGGTCTCGACCAGGTGCGGCTCGCAGAGGAAGGCGTAGCCGCCCGGCGTTTCGTTTTTGTAAGGGGGATGCATATTCATCCGGCCGATCACCGTCCAGGTGCGGCCCCGGTCGGAGGATTCAACGGCCAGCATCTTTCCATTATTCAGGTCATAGCTGCCGCTGTTGCCGAGGAAGAGCAGCCGGCCGTCGGCCAGTTCGACCGGCCCATGCGGCGTGGTAACCGGCACCCGGACCGGGTCCTCCCAGGTGCGGCCGCCGTCAACCGAGCGGCGGATCCATTTCCCGAGGACCCGGTAATCGCCTTCCCGCATCTCTTCCGCCCAAAACCGGACATCCTCCGGGCTGATCGAAGCCAGTTTGCGCCGCCAGCGCTCCTCCGGTTCGGCCTTCGCCGCACCCAGGTACTTCGCCAGGTACTTCAGATAAGAGTCCCGGCAATAGTGGGAAGTGAACCAGCTCGCGAGCACCGTGCCGTCGCGGCAGACGCAGAGTCCGGTATCCCGGTCGTCCAGGGGCGTGTCGTTGATCAGTTCCGGTGCGCTCCAGGTATCGCCGCCGTCCCGGGAGCGGACCAGGAAGGACTTGCCGAAGGGGTCCACGTGGGCGTCCCGGTCTCCGGAAAAGACCGCCAGCAACTCGCCGTCGGGAAGGCGGCCGACGGTCGGCCAGCCGATGTAGCGACCCGGCTGTTTACAGATGACGCGCGAATCCCGGATGGTAACTTTCAACCGTTTCATGGCTCCTTTCGCTACTCCCGTTCCGAAATCCGCTGCCGGTAGCGGCGGTAAAGGTAGGCGCCGATCAGCAGCAGGCTCCCGATCGCCAGCAGGGCCGCCGTCCGGTAGGCCTTGCCGATAAAGTTCAGGTCAACGAAGAATACCTTCAAAAGCGTCACTCCGAAGAGGGTAAGGGCCGAAAAGCGCAGGGGCAGCGACTCCTTCACGATGCCGGCCAGCAGGAGGCCGAACCCGTAAAGGAACCAGAGCAGCGAGAGGACCAGGGCGAACCGCTGCCTTTCGAGGTCCCAGATTCCCTGCAGGAGCAGCCTCGATTGCAGGTTGAGCTCGACGAAGAGCAGGACCAGGAAGAGGATCCAGAGGCAGGGTACGGCCGGCCGCTCGAAATAAGTCCGGCCTTCGCCCGGTTCGGCGTAGAGGGAGGCCAGGTGGGCGGCCACCACGAGCATGGCCGCCGCGCCCAGAAACTTCAGGTTGAAGAGCAGGGGATCCCCGCCGGAAAGGAAGAGACCATACCCGTCGAAGAGGTCGGCCAAGATTGCCTTGACGAAAGCGGCTACCAGCAGCAGGAGGCCGGCCGTCCGGAGGGCCGATACTCCGTTCCGGAGGCCCTGCCGCACCAGGACCAGGGCGAAGACCGCCCAGAGAATGTCGGTGAAGATCAAGCTCTCCGGAAAGGCGTTGAGTTCCACCTGGCCGAAGAAGGCAAAGACCTCGGCATTCAAAACCCAGAAGAGCAGGGCGGTGAAGAAAGTCCAGAGCCAGGGAAGGGCCCGGCGGCCTCCGGGCCTTTCGCCATCCCCGAGCCGGGCGTGAAAGAAGGCGGCGGTGGCCAGCGCGCCCAGTAAAAAGGCGGGAGCGAGGAAGCGCAGGTTCAGCAGGAAAGGATAGCCGTGCCCCTGGCCGCGAAGCAGCGGCGTGTCAAGCAGCATGACCTTCAGGACGGTCGCGGCCGCCAGTCCGAGGCCGGCCTTGAAGAGGCGTCCGTTCCGGCGCAGCATCCCGGCGAAGAATAACCACCAGGCGAAGAGGGACCAGAGGATGGTGCTGAAGGGCCACTTCATGCTTTCGGCAAAAGCGCCCAGGCGCGAAAAGTATCCGAACAACTCGAGGTTGGCGATCCAGAAAAGAAAAACGGCGAAGGCCAGCCACAGCCGTCCGCAAAACTTCCGCTCCCCGTCCGGCAGTCCCGGCAGGTTCTTGAAGGCGAAGGCCGCCAGGCCGAAGCAGGCGGCGGCGATCAGCTGGGGCAGGAAACGCAGGTTTAAAAAGGGGCGGGCTATAAAACCAGCCGTAAACCCGGCCGAGCGCGCGGCGAACGGGTCGATCAAGGCCAGCCGGTAGCCAACCAGGCAGAGGATCGCCAGGCCGCCGATCCGCAGGAACCGGCGG
>JAKJFK010000028.1 GCA_022704925.1 candidate division TA06 bacterium
CCCGCCGAAACGGCGGTCCTGCTGCGTGACAAGCTCCGGCTCGTCGTCGAGGCGCCGTCGTCGGTGGCCGTTGAACTTTGCGAGCAGGCGTCTCCGAAGCGGGTTCTGATCCATTTCGTCAACTACAATGCGGAGGAGACGCTCGAAAACGTCCAGGTCAAAATCCGGTTCAAGTCGGGCCGGCCCTCCCGGGTCCGACTACTGTCACCGGATCCCGCCGGCGATAAGAGCCTCAAGATCCGGGGAAAAGACGGTCAATACTCTTTTACGCTGCCGAAACTCAAGATCTATGCCGTGGCCGTCATCGAGGGCGCCTCGGTGCAATGAGCAATCGGCCGGTCGGGACCGCCGGCGTGTTACACTATCGCCTATTAACATGCGCAAGGGCAAGCAGATACTCTGGCTGGCGGTGTACGGGGTGGGCGGGTCGCTGGTGGTGGTCTTCCAGCGCTACCTGACTTTTCACTTCGACAACCTGACCCAGAACGCCTACCGTTTCCTGGCCGGCTCGGCGGCCCTCTTCCTGCTGGCGCACCATTTCTTCCGAGCCGAACTGGTCAGGCTCCTGAAGGACCGGCGGCAGATCCTGAGAATCTTCGGCTCCGCCCTGCTGCTCACGGCGCCGACCTTTCTGATCGTGGAGGGCATCGCCCGGACCACCGCGGCTCTGGCCGGGCTGCTTCACACGATGGCCATTCCGCTCACCCTGCTGCTGGCTCTGGCCCTCTTCCCGGACGAACGGAACCTGGGCCAGCCCGGTTTCTTTCTCGCCGGCACGCTGGCGGCCCTGGCCGGCACGGTCGGCCTGACCCTCTCCGGCGGGTCGTTGGCCTTTCAACGTTCGATCGGCAACCTCTACGTCCTGGCCGCCACCCTGGTCGGGGTTGCCTGCGGGCTGATCATCAAGCGGCTGGTGCGCGATACCCAGCCGGTCTGCCTGGGCGCCTTCACCTGCGGGTTCGTCGGTCTTCTGTTTCTGGCGGTGCTGGCCGTCCAGGGACGGATGACGGCTTTTCTGGGGGCGGGTTTTCTCCCGGTGACGGTTCTCTTCTTCTCCGGGGTTTACGGCATGCTGATCGGGGTCGGACTGGCCTACACCCTGATCCGGAAGGCTGGTCTGATCACGGTGCGGCTGACCGACCTGGCCATGCCGGTCTTCACGGCCCTCTTCGGCTTCCTGCTCTTCGGCGAACGGTTGGCCCGAACGCAGATGCTCTATGGCGGACTGGTCCTGGGCGGTTGTTTAATGGTGCTGCTGAACCGGCCGCACCGCTGAAGCCGGGTCAATCAAACCGGAACTGCTTCTCCTCGAAGAGGCCGGCGCACGACTTGACCACGCGCTGGTCGAAGAGCCCGGCTTTTTCTTCCCTTATCTCCTTCAGGGCCCGGTCGAGATTCTTGGCCGGCCGGTAGGGTCGGTGCGAGACCATGGCCTCCATCACGTCGGCCACGGCCAGGATCCGCGCCTCGAGAATGATCTCCGGTGCCTTGAGTCCCTGTGGGTAGCCGGAGCCGTCCAGCCGCTCATGGTGCTGCAGGACGATGTCGGCCACCGGCCAGGGAAAGGCGATCTTGCGCAGGATGTCGTGGCCGGCCTGGGGGTGGATGCGTATGAAATCGTACTCGGTCTCCGAAAGGATGGTCGGCTTGTTCAGGATCTCGGCCGGGACCATCAGCTTGCCGATGTCGTGCAGGAGGCCGGCGATCCGGAGGCCGGCGATCCGGTTTTCGTCGAAGTGTATTTCACGGGCCAGGGCGCAGGCCAGGAGGGTCACTCGTTTTTCATGGCCGGAGGTGTAGGGATCGCGCAGTTCAACGGTCGAGGCCAGCGCCTCCACGATTCCGCTGAAGAGGCTCTGGAGCTGGTCCAGGCTGGCGGTGAGTTCGGTCTTGGCCCGGGTCAGTGCCCCCTCGGCGGCCCGCCGGTCGGTGATATCGTAGATGTATCCCTGGATGATGATCGGGTCCAGGGGATGGGCGGCGATGTTCTGGGCGACCTCGTGCACCCAGCGCACCCCGCCGTCGCGCTGCTGGATGCGGTACTCCCGTTCGACGGCGCCGCCGGGCCGGAAGAGTTTTTCCGCATCCTCGTAGAAGGCGGGCTGGTCCTCGGGGTGGACTATCTTATCCCAGCTGGGCCGGCCGCTCCGGAAGTCGGCCTCGGTATAGCCGGTCAGTTGTTCGACCGCGCCGTGAAAGAAGATGGGCCGGCAATTCTTGTCACCCTGGAAAACAATGCCCCGGAAGTTTTCCACGAAGGACCGGTAACGCGCCTCGTTTTCCAGCACCTGCCTTTGAAAATCGGCCTGGTGGTGGAACTCCTTCCTTACTTTCCGCAGGGTCCGGGAACTGGCCGTGAGGGGGTCGGTCTCCGGCCGGACTTCGTGCAGGAAGAGAATAAACCCGTTTTGTTCCGGACCGGAGCGGTGCGTGATCACGGTCAGCAGAGCCTCCCGCCGGCCCCTGGCGGTCTTGATGAAGACCGGCTGGCGGACGGCCGTTTCCCTGGAATCGTCTCTCTGGCCGGCCAGAAGTGCCAGCAGGTCTTCACCGGAAGTGAGAATGTCCGGGCCGGGGAGGTTGAGGACCGCGGCCGCCTCCAGGCCGGTCATCTTTTCAAAAGGGGGGTTGACGTAGATGATTTTAAACTCGAGGTCGCAGACCAGGGCGGCTTCTTCCAGGTCCTGGAGAACGCTTTGGCAGACGGGATCGATTTCCATGCTGATTCCCCGCGAAGGTTGTCGTGAAATTGAGATAATGGCTTGCCGATTACATTATACTCCATAAGGTCAAGTATACCTGAAACGAGTGATGCAATTTATTTGCCAGCGGGAATCGATCGGTTTGAAAAAGGCCGGAGGTCAGGCCCGACGGGATTTGCGGGGCTTCAGGTTCGGAGGATCGGCGCGGGACCGGCGTACAATTTCCGGCCGGGGTTGACGAAAATTGTCCGCGCCCGATTCCTTTTGCCTGTCCCGAGTTCAATGTGTTATTATGAAAAAGGTATTATTTAATACCATAAACCCTGATAAATACTACCGGGGGAGGGTAATTGTGAGGTCCGAAAAGAAAAGACGGATCCGGCTGGCCGCTCTCGTGCTCGTTGCGGTTGGAGCCCTCTGGACCGGCTTCCACCTGCCGGAACTGGCGGTCCGCTACGTGGGCTGGCGGGTCTGGTTCGGCAGCCGGGGCAAGGTGCTGTTGAAGGAGACGGTGCTTCTGCCCGGGCCCGGCCTGGCGATTGGCGAGGTGGTCCTGACCGACTGGCAGAAACCGCCGGCGGCCGTCTCCATCCGGGACCTGACCATCCAGCGGCTTCCAACGGCCGGATCCGGGGCGCCGCTGGTGATCGCCCTGAACGGCAAGGGTTCGCTGGGGGCGGCTCGCCCGCACCCTTTGAAGATTACCGGCCGCATCACCGGTGATCCGGCCGCCGGCAATTACCAGTTCGAGAAGATTCGGATACGGATTGACCGGCTCGGTGAGGTCACCCTTTCCGGCCGGCTGGCCGTCCGCGGGGATAGCAGCCAGTTTTCGGCCCACCTGGCCGATGTCTCGCTGGCCGAGTTGAGCCGGGCTATCGACCTGCCCCAGCTGCCGACCGGGGGCGTGGTGCGGGGCGACCTGGATTTTTACCTGAGGAAGGAGAAGGAGGTCTGGCAATTGCAGAAGGTGGGTGGCGACCTTAGTTTTGAAGGCCTGCAGCTGAGCCAGGCCGGTCTGCCGCCCCTGAGCGGATCGGTGGCCGGTTCCTACGACATGTCGGGTCGATCCGGGGAGATTACCCGGGCCAGTTTGAAGACGCCGGCCGGAGGGCAGCTTTCGGTTAACGGCCGGGTTGGCGAGCGGGGCGTTGACCTTTCCTTCACCTCGGAGGGGCTCTACCTGGAGGAGATCATCCAGGCGCTGCCGGAGCCGGTAAGGCAGAAACTGGGTCTGAAACTGGAAAACCTGGCTGGTCGGGTCAACTACGAACCGGAGCAGCGGCTCTTCACCGCCCATGTCGACGGGAATTTTCACCAGGCCCGGCTTAACGGCGACCTGAATGGAAATTTTCCGGCCGGCTGGCCGCCCGATTTCCTGGGCCGGCTTGACCTCGAAGGACTCGACCTGCTTGCGATTTCCCGCCTTTACGGCGAGGGGGCCGAGATCTCCGGGCTGGCCGACCTGAATCTAAACTTTAAGGCCGAGCAGAATCAACTAACTTTCCTGAAGGCGAGGCTGGAGACGATTCCGAACAAAAGTTTCCGGCAGTATCTCAACGTGGGCGCCCTGCGCGCCCTGCTGGCCCTGAGCAGCGGGGCGGTCATCCGCCACTTTGCCGCCTCCGATTACGGGTACCGGAAGCTGGCGACGGCGGTGACTTACCAGGACGGCTACCTGACCATCGAAGGCCTGGCCCGGGCAGGCCGGGACCGGGATTACATCATGCTGGGCGGCTGGCTGGGCAACACGGTCAATATCGCGGTGGACCACCGGTTCAACACGGTGAGCCTGGAGGAATTGAAGCGGCGCTTTCAGCAGCTGGCCGAACCCGGCGGCGTCCAGGTTGGACAACAGGGGATTTCCTGAAGAGGAGGATACCATGCGCAAATGTTTGACAGGCTTGTTTTTGCTGGTGCTGGCGGCCGGGTGCGCCACCGTGAACGTTTACATAACCTTCCCGCAGGAGAAGCTTGAGAAGGCGGCCGAACAGATCGAGCTCGACCTTCAGAAGGATCTGATGCTGACCCCGCCGCCGGCCGCGCCTCGCAGCGGCCAGAGCCGGGTCAACCCGCTGAAATGGCTGGGCCCGGCGCCGGCCTACGCCCAGACCATAAGTTCCGAGGTCAAGACCCGGTCGCCCCTGATCGGGGAGATCATGAAACAGCGCCGGGAACGCCTGTCCGATATCCAGGTCTTCAAGGATAAGGGTACGCTCGGCGAGGACCGGGAGGGGTTGTTGGACGTCCGGTCCAGCACCGGCCTTGACCGGGAGAGCCGTTTGAAACAGGAGCAGCTGGTCAAGGAGGAGAACCAGGACCGGCTGGCGATGTACCGGGAAATCGTCAAGATCAACAGCATGCCCTCCGCGGAGTTGAAGAACGTTCAGGCCGCTTTCGCCAAGATCCAGAGGAAGCTGGCCCAGGTCGGCGAATGGATTCAGGAGGAGGACGGTACCTGGACTCAGAAGAAGGAAGTTCCCGACAAGAAGAATAAGTGAGGCGCCGGGCTCCCGGGGGGCCGCCGGCCGCCGGCGTTATGAAAATTTCAGGGGGAAGAATCTTCTGGGCGGTTTTCCTGGCCGCCCTGTTGATCAGGATCGGCTTCGTGCTGCTGCTTCCGCTGGAGGCGCCGGACACGGCCGATTACCAGGCTTACGCCCTGGGCCTTCTGAACGGATCCGGCTTTTCAACCGACCTCTACCGCGCTCCCCTTTACCCGGCTTTCCTGGCGGCGGTTTACGCGCTGCTGGGCAAGGGGTTTTTGGCGGTCCGGATTATCCAGGCGGTGCTGGGCGCGGTTACCTGCGGTCTGGTCTTTCTCCTGGCGCGCCGCATTTTCGATTCCCCGCGGGCCGGCATCCTGGCCGCCCTCGCGGCGGTCGTTTCGCCGGCGCTGGTGGCCGCCGCTTCCTACGTCCTGACCGAGACCCTGGCCACCTTCCTGTTGATCGGAGCGGTCTTCCTGCTGCTTTCAGGGCTGGATAAGCAGTGCCGCCTGGACTGGTGGCTGGCCGGGATACTCTTCGGCCTGGCCAGTCTCGTCCGGCCGTCGATCCTGCTGCTGCCCTTCGGCCTGGCGGTTCTTCTGCCGGCGGCGCTCGAAAAAGCGCGGCGGCCGGCCCTCGCGGCCGGCTTGATGCTGGGCACGCTCCTGGCGGTGGCGCCCTGGACGGCCCGCAATTACAAGGTTTTCCACCGTTTCATTCCGATCGGGCTGGGCGGCGGGTTCAACCTCTGGGCCGGCAGCTACGCGCCCTGGGATGGCGATTACAACTGGCGCGACCTGGGCGCCGCCGAGGATCTGGTGGCGGGCCTTTCCCAGGTCGAGGCGGATCGGAAGTACAGTTCCGAAGCGATTAAGAATATCCGGGCCAACCCCGGCTTTTATGCCCGGCTGGCCTTCAGGAAGATCGGCCGGTTCTGGCTTCAGGCGCCCGGCAGCCAGCAGGTGCTGGCCGGCTGGCCGGCCGCCCGGGGGCTGGTTTACCTGGCCCATTACCTGACCCTGCTGCTGGCCGCGGCCGGCGGAGCCGCCGCGATCCTTCGGCGCCGCCGCGAAGCCTGGCTGCCATTCCTGGTGATACTCTATTTCACCGGCATCCACGTGCTGATGCTGGCGCTGCCCCGCTACCACATACCGGCGCTGCCGATGGTGGCGGTGCTGGCCGGCGGGGCCGCGGCCGGCGGCGGATCGAGCCTTGCCAGGCCGGGGCCGGAAACCAGGCCGGATGCTTAGCGCGAAGAGCGGGGGAGAAACGATGGCGATAAAAGTGGCGGTGGTTGGCTGCGGATACTGGGGTCCGAACCTGGCCCGCAACTTCAGCCAGCTGGCCGGTACCGAGCTGGCCGCCCTCTGCGACCGTGACCGCACCCGGCTGGCCGGACTGGGCAGGATCTACCCGGCGGCGCGCCTCTTCACTGACTATCGGAAGCTGCTGGCCTGGCCGGAGATCCAGGCGGTGGCGCTGGCCACGCCGGTGGCCACCCATTACCGGCTGGGCCGGTTGGCCCTCGAACAGGGTCGGGATCTGCTGGTGGAGAAGCCCCTGACCGCCTCCGGCCGCGAGGCCGAGTCCCTGATCCGCCTGGCCCGGGAGAAGGGACGGCTGCTGATGGTGGACCACACCTTCGAGTATGCCCCGGCCATCAACCGGATGCGCGAGATAATCGCCGCCGGGGAACTGGGCGATCTTTATTACATCCGGGCCGAATGGCTCAACCTGGGCCTGCTGCAACCCGACGTGAACGTGATCTGGGACCTGGCCACGCACATCGTCTCCATCCTGAATTACGTGACCGGCCTCGAACCCTCGAGCCTGAAGGCGACCGCGGCCGCCTACCTGCGTCGGGAGATACCGGAGGTGGCCCACATCCAGTTGAATTACGCCGGCCAGGTCCGGGCCTTCATGACGGTCAGCTGGCTGGAACCGCGCAAGACGCGCAGCATCACCATCGTGGGAAAGCGGCGGATGCTGGTTTACGACCTGACCAACACCGAGGAACAGATCAAGATCTTCGACAAGGGCGTGGATCTTGACGCCAGCCATTCCGAGGCCAACCAGTGGCGCATCAATTACCGTTACGGGGACATCTATTCCCCCAACCTCAAGAACGTGGAGCCGCTCAGCGCCCTCTGCGGCCACTTCGCCGATTGTCTGAAGGATCGGCGCCGGCCGCGGAGCGACGGCGAGTCGGGCGCCCGGGTGGTCCGGGTGCTGGAGGCCGCCCAGCGTTCGCTGCGCCGGAACGGCCGGGAGATAAAACTTTCATGATCAGGGAAGACGTGGTGGTCGGCCGGGGCACCCTGATTTTTCACCCCGACCTGGTCAACCTTTACGGCTGCGTGCTCGGCGAGGAGTGCCGGGTGGGCGCCTTCGTGGAGATCCGGTCCGGGGTGGTGATCGGAGACCGGGTGAAGATCCAGGCCTTCGCCTTCATTCCCGAGGGCGTCACCATCGAGGACGGCGTCTTCATAGGTCCGCACGCCTGCTTTACCAATGACCGCTATCCGCGGGCGGTCAACGCCGACGGCGGCGTGCGCCGGCCGGACGACTGGGAGACGGAACGGACGCTGGTCAGGCGGGGCGCCAGCATCGGCGCCAACGCCACCATTCTTTCCGGCCTGGTGATCGGCGCCGGCGCCCTGGTGGCCGCCGGCGCGGTGGTTACCCGCGACGTCCCGGACGGGGTGCTGGTGGCCGGGAATCCGGCCCGGGTCATCCGCCGCCTGGAAGCGGAGAAGCCGCGATGAAGATACCCTTTGTCGATCTGAAGGCCCAGACGGCCGCGCTCCGTCCGGAACTGGAACGGGAGCTGGCCGCCGTCCTGGGGGATTGCGAGTTTATCCTCGGCTCCCGGGTGCGGGCCTTCGAGGCCGGGTTCGCCGCTTACTGCGGAAGGCGTTTCGCGGTGGCGGTCAATTCCGGAACGGCCGCCCTGCACTTGGCCCTGCTGGCCCACGCCATCGGGCCGGGCGACGAGGTTATCAGCGTTTCCCATACCTTCGCGGCCACGGCCGCGGCCATTCTTTACACCGGCGCCACGCCGGTGCTGGTTGACGTCGACCCGGCGACCCTGAACCTGGACCCGGAGCGCCTGGAGCAGGCGTTGACCGGGCGCACCCGGGCGATCCTGCCGGTTCACCTTTACGGCCGGCCGGCCGCCATGGCGCCGATCATGGATTTCGCCCGCCGGCACGGGCTGGCGGTGATCGAGGATGCCTGCCAGGCCCACGGCGCCGAACTCGGGGGCGTCCGGGTGCCGGTCTCCGGAACCGGCTGTTTCTCCTTCTACCCGAGCAAGAACCTGGGCGCCTGCGGCGAGGGCGGCTGCCTGGTGACCGATTCGGAAGAGGTCGCGGCCCGGGCGGCGGCCCTGCGCGACCACGGCCAGACCGAGAAGTACCGGCACCAGTACCTGGGCTTTAACTACCGGATGCCGGCCTTCCAGGGCGCGGTTCTCAAGGTCAAGCTGCCGCACCTGGAGGCGTGGACGCTGGCCCGGCGCGAGCATGCCCGGCGTTACCTGGAGGGGTTGGCCGGGCTCGACCTGCTCCGGCCGGAGGACCCGGCGGGAGCGCGCCACGTCTTCCACCTCTTCGTGGTCCGTCATCCGGAGCGGGACCGCCTCCAGGCCGACCTGTCCGGGCAGGGAATCGCCACCGGCCTTCATTACCCGATACCGGTCCATCTCCAGCCGGCCTTCGCCGGTCGGGTGCGGCCGGCCGGGCCGCTGGCCGTGACCGAGGCCGCCGCCCGCCAGGTGCTTTCGCTGCCCATGTACCCGGAACTTACCGTCGAGCAGGTGGATTTCGTCTGCGCCGCCATGCGGGCCGCCCTGTCCGGCCATGGATAACCCGTCCGGCGTCCTGGTCTTCCTGCCGGTCTACAACGAGGCCGGGAAATTGAGCGGCCTGCTGGAGAAGTTCCGGCCCGGGCTGGTGGACGAGGTGCTGGTGATTGACGACGGCTCCACCGACGGTTCGGGCGCGGTCGCCGGCCGGTACCCGGTGATCGTCCTGCGCAACGAGAAGCAGCGGGGTGTGGGTGCCGGCATCCGGCGGGCCGTCCATTACGGGCGCCAACGCGGACACCGGGTCCTGGTGGTGATGGCCGGCAACGGCAAGGACGACCCCCGGGAGATACCGCGCCTGCTGGAGCCGATTCTCCGCGAGGGGGTCGATTACGTGCAGGGATCCCGTTTCCTGTCCGAAGGCCGGTACCGGAACCTGCCCCTCTTCCGGCTGGTGATGATCAAGATTTTCACCCGGCTGGTCAACCTGGCGACCGGATTTCACGGGACCGACGTCACCAACGGGTTCCGGGCCTACCGGCTGGGGATCTTCGATCACCCGGCCGTTAACATCGAGGCGGAATGGCTGGACACTTACGAGATGGAGTATTACATACATTACAAGGCGCTCACGCTCGGTTTCAAGGTTCGGGAGGTCCCGGTTTCCAAGCTGTACCCGGCCGGGCGTCACCGGGCGGCCTATACCAAGATACGACCTTTCGTCGATTGGTGGCGGATGGTCCGGCCGCTGGTTTTTTTGGTTTTCCGGATCAAGCGGTGACGGGAGGCTGAATGGCGGAATCCCGGCGGGAGAAGACCATGGACCAGATACGCATTGACAGTCACAAGCTCATCTACCATCCGGAGCGGGTGGCCGCCTGGCTGGCCGGAAAGGACATCTACCCGATCTACCTGGAGATCGGGCCGGCCGGGTCCTGCAATCACCGCTGCATCTTCTGCGCCCTGGATTATCTCGGCTACCGGAAGAACTTGCTGGAGACCGGGCGGCTCAAGTCATTCCTGGGCGAGGCGGCCCGCAAGGGGGTCAAGAGCGTGATGTACGCCGGCGAAGGCGAGCCGCTGCTGCACCGGGAGATCGCCGGCATCATCAACCACACCCGGGGGCTGGGGATCGACGTCGCCCTTACCACCAACGGCGTCCTCTTCAAGCCGGAGCTGGCCAGGGAGTGTCTCGGTTCCCTGACCTGGATGAAGGTCAGCCTGGACGCGGCCACCCCGGAGACCTACGCCCGGGTGCACGGCTGTCCGCCCGGCGACTGGCGGCGGGTCATGGAGAACCTGAAGGCGGCGGTCGCCCTGCGCGCGGAACGGAAGTACGCCGCCACCATAGGCGTGCAGCTGCTGCTCCTGCCCGAGAATTGCGAGGAGGTGGCCGAACTGGCCGGCCAGCTCCAGGCCATCGGGGCGGACTACCTGGTGGTCAAGCCTTACTCCCAGCACCCGAAGAGCGGCCACCGGCGTCCGAAGGGTTTCAACTACGCGCGTTTCCAGAAGCTGGAGAGGGAACTGGAGCAGTTTCAGACCGACCGGTTCCAGGTCTTCTTCCGGGCCCGGGCCATGGGGAAGCTGAACCGCGCCCGAACTTACCGGCGCTGCCTTGGCCTGCCGTTCTGGGCCTATCTCGACGCGGCCGGCAATCTCTGGGCCTGCAGCGCCTACCTGGGCGACCGGGATTTTCTCTACGGCAACATCTACCAGGCCACCCTGGGCGAAATCTGGACCGGCCGGCGCCGCCGGGAGGTCCAGGCGCGGGTGGCCCGGATGGACACCGGCCGCTGCCGTGAGATCTGCCGGCTGGACGAGATCAACGCTTATCTCTGGGAACTCAAGCATCCCTCCGCCCACGTCAATTTCATATGAACCCGACGGCGATTCCCGACCGCGTCCGGCTCTCGATTTACCGGACGATGCTCCTGATCCGGCGGGTGGAGGAGCGGCTCTGCGCGCTTTACCCGGACCAGGAGATCAAGTGTCCGATCCACCTTTACATCGGTCAGGAGGCGGTGGCCGCCGGCGTCTGTGCCCGGCTGCGGAAATCGGATTACCTGGTCAGCAATCACCGGAGCCACGGTCACTACCTGGCCAAGGGCGGCGGCCTCCGGGAATTTTTCGCCGAACTTTACGGCCGGCGGACCGGTTGCAGCGGCGGCTGGGGCGGTTCGATGCACCTGGCCGATCCGGAACTGGGCCTGCTGGGCAGTTCGGCCATCGTGGCCGGCGGCATTCCGATCGCGGTCGGCGCGGCCCTGGCCGCCCGGATGGAAGGGCGCGGCCGGGTGGCCGCGGTCTTCTTCGGCGACGGCGCCGCGGACGAGGGGGTCTTTTACGAGAGCCTCAATTTCGCCGCCCTGCGGAAGCTGCCGGTCGTCTTCGTCTGCGAGAACAACTTTTACGCCACCAATTCGCGCCAGTCGGCCCGGCAGCCGCTGGACAACATTTACCGCCGCGGCCGGATCTTCGGGATCCCGGGCTTCCGGCTGGACGGGAACGACGCGGCGGCCGTTTACGCGGCGGCCGGCCGGGCGGTCGAGCGGGCCCGCCGGGGCCGGGGTCCGACGCTGCTGGAGTGCCGGACCTACCGCTGGAAGCAGCACGTCGGGTACCAGGAGGACTGGGAAGGCGGCTGCCGGCCGGCCCGTGAACTGTCTTGCTGGAAGAAACGCTGTCCGCTGGAAAGGTTCGGCCGCCGGCTCCGGCGCTCCGGCCTGCTGACGCCGGCGCGGGAGCGGGCGCTGACCGCGGAAATCGACCGCCGGATCGAGGCGGCCCGGGCCGCCGCCCGCCGCGAACCGTCGGCCGACACGATTGAATGCGACGGGGGAGATTGAAGATGCCCTGGTCACGGATACCGGTTGACCCGCTGGAGACCGACCGCGCCCAACGGCTTCGGGCCGAGGGGCGGCGGACGATCACCTACCGCGAGGCCCTGCGCGAGGCGCTTGAGCAGGCCCTGGACACCGATCCGCGGGTCTTTCTCTGCGGCGAGGGCGTTGATGATCCCGGGGGCATCTTCGGCACCACCCGCGGCCTCCAGGACCGGTATGGGCGGGAACGGGTCTTCGATACCCCGCTCTCCGAGAACGGGATAACCGGGGTGGCGGTCGGCTCGGCCCTGGCCGGCCGGCGGCCGGTGCTGGTCCACCAGCGGG
>JAKJFK010000226.1 GCA_022704925.1 candidate division TA06 bacterium
CCGCCGGGTCATCGAATTCCGGACCCGCCACCGGGACCTCTTTCTGGAGACCGAAAACATCTCCGACGCGGCCGTCCTGCGCCAATTCGAAAGCCAGGCCGCCTTTCCGGCCGAGGCGCGCCTCCAGCTTCAGCTGGCCGAGCAGACGCTTATCCAGGGCCATGTTCCCTTCGACCTGCTCTTTGACCGGTACCTGGACCTGGCCGCCGCCTACCGCTGCCTGGTCCTGCCCGAGGTGGTGTCGATGTCCGACGGCCAGGTGGAACGGGTGCTCCGGATGGTCCGGGATGGCCTGGGCCTGGTGGTCACCGGGGCGGCTTCGACCTTCGACCAGCACGGCCGGCGCCGGTCCAGCCAGCCGATTGGCGAACTCTGGGGTGAGACGGATCCGGAGCGCAACCGCCAGTCCATCGCCTTGCGCCGAGAGGCCGGCCGCGGCCGGGTGGCCTACCTGCCTCGCCTGGAGCTCTGCCGGCCGGTGGCGCCGGACCGCGACTGGGGCTACCTGGGCTACCGGACCTTCCAGCTGCCGGGCAACTGGCGGGAACTGGCCGGGGCGGTCGAGTGGGCCGCCGGCGGCTTCTCGGTTTACCTGGACGGTCCGGAGACGGTGCTGGCCGAGTTCCTGCGCCAGCCGGAAAAGGGGCGTCTCCTGGTCCACCTGGTCAACTACCGGACCGACGCCGAAGCGGCCGGCCTGCGCCTGCGCTTCCGGCCCGAGCTGGTCCAGGGCACCGGCGGCCGGGTCCGGCTGCTCTCCTTCGACCCGGGCGAACGCCGGGCCGAAGCGCGCCGGCGGCCCGACGGCTGGCTGGAGGTGACGGTTGACTGGCTGGAGACCTACGCCATCGTGGTGATCGAGTGATTGGCCGGGTCCCGGCCGGCGGTGCGTGCCGCCAGGGCGGGCGGCAAATTCCGCCCGCGGTTAAAAAGCGGATCCTCTTTTGAGGCCGCCGCGGCTGTGATCCGGCCGTCTTCTTTTACGAGGTGCCCCTACGACAACCGCGGCGCCGGCGGCCTTGAAAAGGTTTCGGGAGAATTCGGAGATGGCGAAAGAAACGAAGGTCGGGGCCCTGGTGCGGGTTTGGTCGGCGGCGGCCGAACGGCAGCGCCTGGAGAACCTGGCCCTGGCGCGGCGGCTGATCCGCCGTTCCATCGGCCACCAGGTCCTGGTTGACTACCGGCCGGGCCACGTCTGGTATAACTATGCCGAGTATCCGGCCGAACCGCTTTCAATACCGGACGAGGCCGATGAGCGGAAGTTCGCCCGCTACCGGGAACTGGGAATCGAGGTCTTCAAGATCCACGAGGAGTGGAACGACGCCTTCGAGGTTTACGGCGCCGACAAGTTCTCGCCCAACAACCGGCGGGCCTTCAGGACCCTGATCGACCGGGTCCACGCCCACGGGATGAAGTTCCTGCCCTACATCTCCACCGGCTACTACGACAAGCGCAGCCGCCGCTTTCGATCCCGGTGGGCCAATTACCTGAACGGAAAGATCAAGTCGCTGACCGGCGGTTACTACGACCTGGCCGAGTGTTCGCCCCGGAGCCCGGAGTGGCGGGCCTTCCTGCTGGGGGCCGTCGAGCGGCTGATGGCCGAGTACCCGCTGGACGGACTTTACAACGACGTGGGCTACAACAGCCTGGCCATGTACGATCCGCCCGATCCGCAACTGGGCCAGGTGAACGCCTTCGAGGAGTCGCCCCAGCGGGACGGCGCCTTTGAAGACCTGACCCAGGAACTCTACACGATCGTCAAGCGTCACCGGGGCATCTACGCCACCCATTTCGGCCGCTACTATCGTTCCTACAACAACTACTTCACGCCCGATCCCTGGCCGCCCCGGTTCCAGTGTTACGACTACACCTTCGCAGGCGAAGCGGTCGGCAGCCTCGACGCCCTCCTGCGCAAGGTTAGGCGTCAGCCGCCCTTCGTACTCTACATTCCCGACTGGCGCTACATCGAAAAACAGCAGCCCGGCCTGGATTCCCGGGCCGTGTACGCCATCTCGATTCCCTACCTGCAGTTTCCGGTTCTTTACGACGGCCGGCCGATCACCGGCAAGAAGTACCGGGGTCGGAAGTTGAAATATGCTCCGGTTGCGACCGGCGAGCTTCCCTGGCCGGACCAGATCGCCGGTTATTACAGGGAACACCCGGGGGCCGAACCCATCTACTCGCCCTGGGAGCAGCCGCCGGGTAACCCCCGCTACCGGGAGGATTACTTCCACTACTTTCCCATCTACCGGAAGATGACCCGTCCCGGCACCCACGTCTTCACCGAGGTCCAGGATCAGGACCTGCTGGCCGGTCGGTTCTGGCGCGACCTGGTGCTGAGCGCCTTTGTCAACGAGGAGTTCTACCTGGCGGCCGCCAGTTACTTTCACCGGGAGGAGACCCTGGTCTTCAAGGAAGTTTGGGAGGACGCGGAGACCGGCCGCCGGTCGCGGGAATGGAAGATTTCGCCCTGGGAAATCAAGATTTTCCGGCGGCCCTGAAAGATCAAACCGCCATCTGGATGGTGCGGGTTCAATCGGGGTTTGAGTGAAAGGCCGGGCCGAACGTCGGGTATCGGCCCGGCCTTTTTTTATT
>JAKJFK010000029.1 GCA_022704925.1 candidate division TA06 bacterium
AACTGCCGATCCCGCCTGATCCAGGGCGAGGCCAGCCTCAAAAGCCGCCGGTCCACCTACCTGCTCAGCAAGGACCGGCTGGAGGAGAATGAAATCCAACTGAAGGAGTGTACGATCGTGGCCACCCAGCCCGGTTTCGTTACCTACGCCACCAGTTCGCGCCCCTGGGGAAACCAGAGCCCGATCCAGCCCGGCACCCAGGTGCGCCAGCGCCAGGACCTGTTGACCCTGCCCGATTTCGACAGCATGGGCGTGGAGGTCAAGATCCACGAATCGGCCGTGGAGAAGGTGCGGGTCGACCAGCCGGCGGTCATCAAGGTGGATGCCTTCCCGGACCGGGCCTTCACCGGCAAAGTCATCAAGATCTCGCTGATGCCCGACCCGACGCTCAAGTGGCTCAACCCGGACATCAACGTTTACGTCGCCCAGATCTCCTTCGACCAGAGTTATGATTTTCTCAAGCCGGGCATGTCGGCCCAGGTGGAGATTCTGGTTGAAAAACTTGAGAAGGTCATCGCGGTGCCGCTGGTGGCCCTGACCTTCCACGGCGAAACCCCTTACTGCACCGTCCTGAAGAACCGCATGCTCGAAACGCGCCGGGTAACGCTGGGCAAAAGTAACGATGAGATGGTAGAGATAAAGTCCGGCCTGGCCGCGGGCGAGACGCTGGTAATCTCGCCGGGACAGATGACCCCGCAGATCAAGAAGCAGGAACTCTCTGAAAAAGGGCGGATGGAGACCACCGCCCCGGCCATTCAGACCGGCAATCAGCCGGGATCCGGCCGTTCGGAATCCGGGGCCGGCCCGGCTTCACCGGCCGCCGGCAACCAGCCGGAAACCGGAGCCTCGTCCGCCGGCCGGGAAGGCGGCGGAGAAGGCGCCTCCAGCGGCCGTCGGGGACGCGGCTCCCGTTCGGGCGCGTCTTCCGAATCAACGCCCGCGCAACCGATCGTAAGGCCTCAACAACCCTGAAGCACGCCATGGCAGCCGAAGTCATCCGCCTGGACGGAATAAGCAAGATTTACCGGATCGCCGACGTGGAGGTGGCCGCACTCAAAAACCTCTCTCTCACGGTACGCGAGGGGGAGCATATTTCCATCGTCGGCCCCTCGGGCAGCGGCAAAACCACCCTGCTCAATCTGCTGGGCTGCCTGGACCGGCCCTCTTCGGGCAACTACTTCCTGGACGGCCAAGAAATCTCGAAACTCGACGATGACGCCCTCTCCCATATCCGAAGCCAGAAACTGGGCTTCGTCTTCCAATCCTACAACCTGATTCCCCAGTTAACCGTGCTGGAGAACATCGGCCTGCCCCTCTTCTACCAGTACGCCGACGAATCGGCCATCCAGGCCAAGGCCCTGGAACTGGCCCGGATCGTCGGGCTGGGCAACCGGCTCTACCA
Source organism: candidate division TA06 bacterium (assembly GCA_022704925.1). Taxonomy (GTDB): domain Bacteria; phylum Ratteibacteria; class UBA8468; order MWAK01; family MWAK01; genus MWAK01. The sequence continues at coordinate 1,403 of JAKJFK010000029.1, forward strand.
CCGTCCCTTCGAACTCTCCGGCGGACAGCAGCAGCGGGTGGCCATCGCCCGGGCCCTGATCAACGATTCGGTCATCGTGCTGGCCGACGAACCGACCGGCAACCTGGACAGCAGCACCGGCCGGGAAGTCATGGACCTCCTGCTGGACCTGAACCACAAGGGCACCACCCTACTACTCATCACCCACGACCCCAAGGTCGCGGCCTTCGGCCAGCGGACCATCCACATGCTGGACGGGGAGATCGTCGATGAAACTTAACGCCTACCATCTTCTCCGGGTCGTCCGCTTCGGGTGGAAGAACCTCTACCTCCACAAACTGCGTTCGCTGCTGACCGTACTGGGCATCGTCTTCGGGGTCGCCTCGGTGATCGCCATGCTGGCCATCGGCGAAGGAGCCAGTTTCGAGGCCCGCGAGAAGATAAAGCAGCTGGGCAGCAACAATATCATCATCCGGGCCATCAAGCTCGCCGGCGAACCTACCTCCCAGCAGGAAACCCGGCTGGGCGTTTACGGGCTCAACCCGGAGGACTTCAGGCGGATCAAAACCATTCCGACCGTCGAAAAACTCGTCCCCTGCCGGGAGACCGACCAGGATATCTGGTACTACGAAAAAAACGTGTCCGGCCGGGTGGTCGGCACCGTGCCCGACTACGCGGCGGTGATGAATCTCAACATTGTCAATGGCCGTTTTTTCAACGAATTCGAACTGGAAGGCGGCAAGCCGCTGGCGGTCATCGGCGCCTCGGTCAAAAAGACGCTCTTCCTGGCCGAGAACCCGGTCGGGAAATTCGTCAAGGTGAAGAGCAGCTACTTCCGGGTCATCGGGGTAACCGGCGAAAAATCGGTCTCCGGGGCCGGCAGCCAGTTCGCTGCCGAGGATATCAACTTCGACATCTACATCCCGATGAGCACCGAACGCTCCATCTTCGGCGAGTACGAAATCGCCAAGGGCAGCGGCAACCTCTTCGACCGCGAGCGCAACCTGGTCAAGTTCCACCGCTTCGTGGCCAGGGTGAGTGAAATGGACAAGATCGTGGACACCTCGACCATCATCAACGGAATCCTCAATACCACCCACAAGAAGGCCGACTACGAAATCCTGGTGCCCCTGCAGCTGCTCCAGCAGGCCGAGCACACCACCCGCATCTTCAACATCGTCCTGGGCTCGATCGCCGCCATCTCCCTGCTGGTCGGCGGCATCGGCATCATGAACATCATGCTGGCCACCGTCACCGAGCGCACCCGGGAGATCGGCATCCGCAGGGCCCTGGGCGCCCGGCGCCGGGACATCATCAACCAGTTCCTCTCCGAGTCGGTTATCCTGTCGGCCCTCGGCGGCCTGATGGGCGTCTTCCTGGGGGTGGCGGTGCCCAGTCTGGTCACCCGCTTCGCCGGCATGGCCACCATCGTCAGTGTCTGGTCGATCCTGGTGGCCTTCTCCATCTCGGTGGGCGTCGGCATCCTCTTCGGCATCTACCCGGCCCGGAAGGCCGCCATGCTGGATCCTATCCAGGCCCTCCGCTACGAATAAGACAACTTGATAAAGGCGGTTTGACTTTACGGGGCGGGCGGGATTAGAATTTAGGCATGCCTGACTGCTACTTTCATACCGGAGTCCCGACTTCCGACCACTGCCAGCAGTGCGGACGCCCCCTCTGCCGAAGATGCGGGATCCGCAACGAACACGGCGTCTTCTGCTCGGAAAGCTGCTGCAGTTCCTTCATCTCCTTCTCCCGGAAAGATGAGGAAATCAAGCGCCTGCTGAGAAAACGACGCCGGCCGGTGGCCGCCTTTTTCAGCGGCCTGCTGCAAATCCTGCTGGCGGCGGCCGTCATCTACGGGATTTACCGGGGCTTCCTCTTTATCCGGTCCTTTCTTTAGGAAACCGCGGCGAGGCGGGAGCGTCCAGCCGACGGTCCTAATCGGCCGGGGAATCGCGCAGGCCGAGGCGCGTCTTCCACCAGCCATTCTCCCTGACCAGTTCCACCTCCAGCCGCCGGCGCTGGCCGGCATGCAGACTGCGCCCCAGGCAGTAAACCGTAGCCTCCTTGCCCTCGACCCGCTCACCGCTGATCCCGGTGGCGCCGCGCTCGAAGGCGGCGTAAGCGGCCAGCCAACCCGAAACCGCCACCTGGACCACCTGTTCCCTGGTCAACTTCGAATCCTTCCCGTAACGCCGGTAAATCCTTTCCAGCTCGGCCATAATATCTTCGACCGCCGCCAACCGGGCCAGCAAATCACCGTCTCCGTTATCCAAGCCGCGGAGCAGTAGGGCGGTTACCTCCCGGGGCGTGCTCTCCACCGTCACGGTCAGGCCGTAAGCCGAAATCCGGCTTTCGATCAAGGCCGGTGGCGCCGGGACCCGGGGCGGGTGGGCGCACCCGGTCAGGAGCAGGAACAGGCCGACCGGCAGGCAGAGACCAACAACCCCGAACCATCTCTTCTGCATAGGGACCTCCGGAACAAGTTTTTTCAGCCCGATCTGAAAAGCTTTTTCAACTCAATATTATCACCTGGACCGGACCGGGTCAAAGCCGTCAAGAGACGCCGGAACTGCTGGAGAAGCCGCCGGCTCAATCTGCCGAAAGATCGGATAGCTCAACCGGTCCGGACGGACCTGTAGTATAATAAACCCGGAACGACAATCATCACGCCTACCGGGAGGATGCCATGCCTGAATTTGGAAGCCCGTTTTCCGGCCTTAAAAGCGGCCGGCCCGTCACCAAGGAGGAACTGATCCGCGCCATCCGTTTCATGATCGCCGCTGAGTACGAGGCCATCCAGCTCTACATGCAGCTGGCCGAGTCAACCGACCACAAGCTGGCGCAGGAGGTGCTGAAGGACGTCGCCGACGAGGAGCGCGTCCACGCCGGCGAGTTTCTCCGCCTTCTGAAGGAACTGGACCCGGACGAGGAGAAGTTCTACGCCGAAGGGGCCGAAGAGGTGGAGGCGGAGATCGAAAAGGACAGGTGACCGCTCTGGAAACGTTAGCGGACCCGGCCCGGCTACTTGAGCCCCACCAGAAGCCAGGAGACCCCGAAGTAGAGTCCGACCCCGCAGGCCAAGCTCGGGATGATCCCGATCCGGGCGCAGAGGACCCAGACGGCGAAAACGTAAAGCAGCCAGGGCGGGATCACATACAGGAATCCCTGGACGTACTTGCCCACCGCCGGCGCGCCGCCGCCCTGGTAGATCAGGAAGAGGGCCAGGACCGAGATGGATGGAAACTGGGTGATGAAGGCCGCCAGCTTCCCCTCGCCCTTCGAGCCGAAATGGGTGGCCAGACTGACCACCGCCCCGCCCAGGATAAAGTGCCAGATTAATTTAGGCATGGTTACCCGCCTTTTGACGAGAAAACAAAGATGCGTGCCGTTCGACTCGAAATCAGCCTGCCGTGAGCGAGCAAAGCGAGTCCCCCTCTGTTATTTAAAATCCGTCTGAAATACAGTTCAGAAACAACGAGGCCGTGAAGCAGAGTCCTTCGGACACGCTTCACGGCGGTGAAGGGTGCGCCGAGCTCGTCGAGGCGCTCTACTTCACCGTGCCGGGTCGGGGCTTGGCGCCCTCGCCTCCCACTGCGGCTCGGCCGTGCCTGCGTCAAAGTTTATCAGCCGAAGCTGCTTTTCAGCGCAGGCCGATTTATCTCCCGAAGCTTTAGCGTAGGCTGACTTCGGCAGGCAAGGTCGGCCTTTACCCGACGAAGCTTTTGTAAAGCGTAGTCGGGACCCGCTGGCAACGCTCCCTATTCGGTCGCCTTGCCTGACTTCGCTCTCTTCAAGTCCCCCTTTGTCAGGAAGCGGTGCCGGGGGGGGGACTTGGCGCCCTCGCCTCCCACTGCGGCTCGGGTCGGCCACCCGCTGGTGATGCTCCTTAATCAGTCGCATCCCCTGACTTCGCTCCCATCAAGTCCCCCTTTGTCAGGAAGCTGTGCCGGGGGGGGGACTTGAACCCCCACGTCCCTAACGGGACAAAGGATTTTAAGTCCTTTGCGTCTGCCGTTCCGCCACCCCGGCCGGGAAATTCCATTCCGGAAAATCAAAAACCGGATCCCCGCTCGACGATCCGCGGGGATGACCAAAAAACAAGCCAATCCGGTTTATATATTAGCACATCTTACCCGCTTACCGGGCGGCCCAGAGTAGGCCGCGGCGGAGAATCTCCATGGCCTCCGGCACCTGGAAGTCGGCCGCCACGTGGCCCAGGGAGGAGTAGAAGACCCGGCCCTGGCCGTAGCGGCGCTTCCAGACCGCCGGCATGACGGTGCCGGCGATCCATTCGGCGTGTTCGCCGCCGAAGGTGGTGGTCGCCAGGACCTCGTTGCCGGGGTCGACATGCAGGTAGTACTGCTCGGAGCGCATCCGGAAGTCCTTCAGGCCGGCGGTGATCGGGTCGTCGGGCCGGATGATGTTGACGGTGTAATCAATGATGCCGCCCGGGTGGGCCACCCACTGGCCGCCGACCATGAACTGGTATTCGGTCTGGCTGCGGAAGGAGTCCGCCAGGCCGCCGTGCCAGCCGGCGAGACCGACCCCGCCCCGGACCGCGGTCAGCAGGCCGGCCAACTGGGGCTTGGCGATTTCGCCCATCGTCCAGACCGGCACGATCAGGTTGAGCCGGGCCAGTTTCTCCTGATCCAGGTATACGTCGAGGTTCTCGGAGATCTCCACCTTCCAGCCCTCTCCGGTGAGGAAAGCCGCGACGATATCCGAGGTTTCGACCGGTTCGTGACCCTTCCAGCCGCCCCGCACGATCAAGGCCTCTTTCTGCGCCATCTTCATGCCTCCGTTGCCGTCATTTGAAATCGGGATCGAGACGGCCGGGCCGCTCGCAGGCGGTGGCCAGTTTCACCGAGCGGCCGGAAGCGGCCGCCTCAAGAATTGACTGCATGATGTCCAGCACGTGCAGGGCCAGCTCGCCGCTGGCCAGGTGGGGCCGCCCCTCGAAGAGGCCGCGCACCAGGTCGGCGGTGCCCAGGCCGCGGCTGTTGGCCGTGTAGCCGGGATCGAGCGGAATTTCGGACCAGGACTGGCCGCGGCCGCCGGGCAGGTGCAGGATGGGGGCGGCGAACCGGTTGGGATCGGGCAGGGAAAGGGATCCCTCGCTGCCGTAAACCTCGAGGCGCGGCAGCTGGCCGCCCCAGACGTCGAAGCTGGTGACCAGGGTGGCCAGGGCGCCGGAGGCGAATTCCAGACCGCCGATGATGTGGGTGGCCACCTCCACCTTGATCTTTTGACCGGCGTCGGGCTGGCTGGTGATGGTCCGTTCCGGGAAGGAGGCTCGGGCCAGGCCGGTGACCCGGGCCACCGGGCCGAGCAGGTAGACCAGGGCGGTCAGGTAGTAGGGGCCCATGTCGAAGAGGGGGCCGCCGCCGGGTTTGTAGTAGAAGTCCGGGGCCGGATGCCAGCTTTCGTGTCCCCGGCAGACCATGAAAGCGGTGGCAGCCACCGGCACGCCGATCAAACCCTCGTCCAGCCGGCGGCGGGCGGTCTGGTAGCCGGCGCCCAGGAAGGTATCGGGCGCGCCGCCCAGGCGCAGGTTCTTCGACCGGGCCAGGCCGGCCAGGGCCAGGCCGGTCTCCCGGTCGAGGGCCAGCGGCTTCTCGCAGTAAACGTGCTTGCCGGCCTCGAGGGCGGCCCGGTTCAGGGGGCCGTGGCCGGCCGGGACGGTAAGATTGACGACCAGCTCCAGTTCCGGATCGGCCAGGAGCTCGGCGGTCTCCAGGACGCGCGGCACGCCGAACTCGGCGGCCCGGCCTTCGGCCCGGGCCCGGTCCAGGTCGCTGACGGCCTCGACCCGGATGAAGGGGAAACTCTCCCGGAAGTTCTTCAGGTAGGTGCCGCTGATGTTGCCGCAGCCGATCACGCCGGTCTTGATCTCTTTCATCTGCATCTTCTCCGTGAAGGGTGAAGGGGTCAGGGGGCGGCCAACGCCTCCCGCAATGCCTCGAGGCAGGCGAAGCCCTGGTCCCGGGTCGGGGCCAGCACCGAGCTTTCGGTCCATTCGTTCCAGGCGTTGAGCAGCATCACCCGGGCCGGGCCGGGCTGGCCGGAGAGGAAGCGCCGGGCCGCCGAACAGAGGCGGCCGAAGAGTTCCGGGGAGTTGTCCGGAATCAGGGCGCCGAAGGGCCATTCCCAGCGCGCCGGCGGCCAGGGTTCGCCGGGACTGTTGCGGGGCGAGACGTCCCAGCCCTGGGTTACCACCGGCCAGCAGGGCAGGCCGGCGCCGGCGATCTCCCGCCAGCGGGCCGGGTGCGCGGCCGCCACTTCCCGGTACGGGTTGAGCGCCCGGCCCGGCCGCCCGCCCTCGGGAGTGACGATGTTGTAGGTGGTGACGTGGTCGAAACCGAGTTTCCGGAAGGTCTCGGCGCCATCGGCCCCACCGGTGAAACCACCCAGGTAGAGGCCATTGAAACCCGCCCGTTCGGCCCGGCGTCGCATCCGCTCGATCCCGGCGGCCGCGCCGGAGAGGCCGCCCAGCGACTTTAACAGGGCGCCCAGGTTGAAGAAGCCGAACCAGGGCTTGCCCTCGATGAACCAATAGTTGGGCTGGACGAAGAAGTTGCGGGCGCAGTGGTCAATCACCCGGTCAAGATCCTCCGGGGTGTGGACGATGGGCAGCAGCTCGGCCGGCGGCCGGCCGACCGGGGCCGGGAAGACGTTGACGATGGTGTGGTTGGCCCACATCAGCCCGAACCGGAGGCGGTTGCGGTTGGAAGCGGCCAGGAAGCCCCGCTCCAGGGCCTCGTTGAGAATCTCGACGCCCTGGTACCAGTACCAGTCAAAGATGAAAATATCGATGCCGTGGCCGGCGGCCGCCTCGATCTCCCGTTCGGCCCAGGCCGGGTCCGACTCGTCGTAGCAGCCCCAGAGGGGTTCCAGGGGCTGCCGGTGACCGGGAAAACGTGGCCGGGCGGACCGGACCAGTTCCCATTCGCTCCAGCCCGGGCCGAAATGCTTCTCGAAGAAGGGCGTGGGGTGAAAACCGGGAAAGTAGATGGCGGCCACGCTGAAGTCCTGGCGTCCGGCCGGTTCCAGGCCGGCCAGCCAGTCCGGCTGAACCGGAAAATCAACTTTCATCGGGTCTCCTTGAAGGCGGGTCCGCGCAATAACGGCGGGGGTACCGGGATTTAAGTTACCTTAAGCCCGCCGGCGGCGTCAAGGCTGGAGCGGCGCCGAAGGCCCAACCGCGCCAGGAGGCCAGTTTCAGGGCGAGCAGAAAGAGGAAGACCGGCTCGAGGCCCCAGGCCGGGATGAGCAGGCCGCCGACCAGCAGGGCGGCCAGCCAGCCGCCCAGCAGGTCGGCCGCATAGAGGCGGCCGGCCGGGGGCCCCTCCGGGCCGCCGGCGGCCAGGCAGGCCACGCCAATCGGAAACTGGCCGCCGACCAGGAAGCCGGAGCCGGCCGTCAGCAGGAAGAGGGCCGGCCGGGAGAGGAACTGGAGGTGGAAGAGAAGCCAGGCCAACCCGAGCCAGAGCAGAAAGGCCGATTCCAGCCAGCGGAAGGCGGCGGCCGACGACAGGAAACCGGCCAGGCGGCGGCCGGCGAACGAGCCCAGGGCCAGGCCGGCCATGAAGAGGGCGCTCAGGAGTCCGAGCCACTGGTAGAGGGCGGCGTACCGGACCTGGAAGGCCCAGAGAATCAGCATCTGGAGGGACAGGCCGGCGAAGCCGCTGGAAAAGAGGCTGCCGGCCGGACCGGGCCGGCGTCCGGCGGCCAGCCAGAGCAGCGGCAGAAGCCAGAGCAGGCCGGTATAATCCACCAGGCGGCGGTAAAGGCGGCCGGTGGCCGGCGTAAAGAAGGACTGCCAGTAGCGCAGGCCGGCCAGCAGGAGGCGGGGCTGAAAATCAAGGTTGGGCGGCGCCGCCGGGCCGGCGAGCACCTGATCCTGGAACCAGGCCAGCCGGGCCGGATCGAGCCGGTAGGCCAGGTAGCCGTCTGAAAGATAACGGGTCGGCCGCTCCAGCGCCCGAAAGCGGCCGAGCACCCTTCCAATCTCCCAATCCAGATCCGGCGGCCCGGCCAGGAAGAGATTCTCCTGGTCGCCGGGCAGGACCCGCACCCGGCCGAAGACGCCGGCCAGGGTCGAATAGAGCACCCGGTTGAGCTCGGTCAGCTCCGGCCCGTAGTGAACCAGGGAGCCGGGCAGGGAGATCGCCACCAGCCCGCCGGGGGCCAGCCGCTCCGAGAGGAGGCTGAAAAACTCCCGGGTAAAATAACGGTTCTGGGCCAGAGTCAACGGCGCGGTCAGGTCGAAAATAATCAGGCCGTAGGATCCCCGATCCCGGCGCAGGAAGTCTCGGACGGCCGGCAGGGAGCGGGCCGAAACTTCCCCGGGGCGGCTGGTGAAATCGCGGTAAGGACTGCTCCCGCCGGCCCGGCCGAAGAGGTCGTAGAGGCCTCGGTCGCCGATCAACTGGACGATCTCGGTACCCGGCAGTTCCGGCAGGGAATCGAGTCCGCGCAGGAAGAGGACCCGGCCGGACGGATGCAGCAGCCAGGGCAACAGACCCAGTTCCTCCTGGCGGGCCGGGTCGGGATGGGTCAGGGGAAGCCCGTTGTAGAACCAGGACTCCTGCCCCTCGCGGCTGACCGAGAGCAGCTGGCCATAAGGAGAATTGGCAACCCCGCGGAGCTGGAACCCGGGGCAGGCGGCCTGGAGGAGGTGCGCCTCCAGGCCGGGCCGGAAGCCGGCCGCCAGGAGCAGGACCGTTAGGAACAGGCCGGCCCGGCGGAGCCGCCGGGAGAGTCCGGAGAGGAACAGGGAGACGGTGAAACAGGCGGCCAGCAGCAGGCTGATGATCCGGACCGGTTCGAGCCGCTCAAGCAGCAGGAAGGTGTAGAACAGGCCGCCGGATAGATAGCCCAGGGCCTCCCAGAAGTAGACCGAGGCGGCCGGCCGGGAGCGGAAGAACGCCTGGTTCCAGCGCACCGCCAGGCCGAACTGGCGGCCGAAACAAAAACTCGGAGGCAAGAAAACCAGGCCGGCGATCAGCAGAGTGGCGGCCATCGGCACACCCAGGCCCGGCAGCAGGCCCAGAAGCGGCCGGCCAAAGCGGACCAGGCCGAAACCGAAGGCCAGGCCGAGACCGGCGCCGGCGAAGGCGCGGGCCAGCCCGGAGCGTAAGCGACCGCCCCGGGCGCGGCCGGCCAGCCAGCTGCCGGCGGCCCCGCCGACCAGCCAGAAGGAAAGGAGCAGGCCCAGGACCAGTTCGTTGCCCTGGAAGAGGACCAGCATCTCCCGCAGAAGCAGGGTCTGGCCGATGACGGCCAGGAGGCCGGAGAGAAAAAAGACCAGGTTCGGCATCTCACTCCATATTTAAGCACAGAATCCGGCCGGTCGGAAAACCGGCGCCGGCGGAAACCGGTCCGGACCGGTTCACTGTAAGGCCCTGGAATTTCAGCGGCCGGCGGGAACTTGACAGGGCGCCGGCCTTGTGCCAAACTTAAAACGGCCGGCGGCCGGCGGGGCCGGCGGGAAGCGTGAAAAAGAGGCCGGGGCCGGCCGGATAAAACAAGGGAAAACATGACCGGAAGCGGGCAGCTCAAACGGCGGGCGGCGGGGCGGATATTTACCATTTTGACAGCCTGCTGTTTTGCCATCATGGCTGCCGGGCTGGCGGCCCGGGACGCGGCCGGCCAGGACCCGGCCGCCGGCGCGGCGGCCCGCCACTACCAGGCCCGACCCGAAAATCAGGTCCAGTGCCGGCTCTGCCCGCGCGAGTGCCTGATCCCGGCCGGCGGGAGCGGCTACTGCACGGTGCGGCGGAATGAAAACGGCCGACTGCGCAGCCTGGTCTACGGCCAGGCCTGCAGCCTGAACCTGGACCCGGTCGAAAAGAAGCCCCTCTACCATTTCCTGCCCGGAACCCAGACCCTTTCGATGGCCGCGATTGGCTGCAACCTGCGCTGCTCCTTCTGCCAGAACTACTCAATCTCGATGGCCCGGCCCGGCGAGGTGGAGAGCCTCCCGCTCCGGCCCGAACGGCTGGCGGCCCTGGCCCGGGAGAAGTCGGCCCCCTCGATCTCCTACACCTACAGCGAACCGACCGCTTACTACGAGTACCTGTACGACTCCGCCGCGCTCGCCCGCAAGGCGGGCATCCGCAACGTCTGGGTCACCTGCGGCTACATCAACCCCGAACCGCTCGAGGAGCTTTGCGGAGTGCTGGACGCGGCCAACGTGGACCTGAAGGGCTTCTCCGACGGCGTTTACCGCCGGGTGGCCGGGGCGAAGCTGGCGCCGGTGCTGGCAACGCTGGCCACGCTCAAGCGCAAGGGGGTCTGGCTGGAGGTCGGTTACCTGGTTATCCCGACGCTCAACGACGGTCCCAAGGAACTCGCGGATTTCTGCGCCTGGACGGTAAAAAACCTGGGGCCGGAAACGCCGGTCCACTTCCTGCGTTTCTTTCCCCGCTACCAGATGACCAACCTGCCGGCCACGCCGGTGGCCACCCTGGAACGGGCGTGCCAGGCGGCCCGAGCGGCCGGCAGCCAGTTCGTCTATATCGGCAACGTGCCCGGCCACCGGGCCAACCACACCTACTGCCCCGGGTGCGAAACGCTACTGATCGAACGGAAGGGGTACTTCATTCAGCAGAACCATCTCAAGAATGGCCGCTGTCCGAAATGCGGCCGGAAGATACCGGGGGTGTGGTCATGAACGGTGCCATGGCGGGAGGTCGGTGGTTGGAATTCGCGGGCGCCTGGGGGATGCTGATGCTGCTGGCGGG
>JAKJFK010000030.1 GCA_022704925.1 candidate division TA06 bacterium
AGGTTGCGCGTAGCCGTTGGCGCAATCTCTTCCGCGGGCTTCTCTTCCTCTTCCTCCTTGGCGAAGATACCGCTTTTCTTCAACTTGTCGAGTTCCTGGGCCGCCTGCTTTCCAACTTCGCTCTCCGGATTTCGCTGAATCAATTCCTCCAGAGTGGCGGCCGCCTTCTGGTATTGTTTCTGCGTCCAGTAAGTGACCGCCAGGTTGAAGCGGGCGTCCTCATAATCCGGTTTCAATTCGACCGCTTTTTCAAAGGCGGTCGCCGCCGCCGTATAATTTTTTCCCTCAAAAAACTCGACCCCGGCGACAAAATACTCCTCGGCGCTGGTCTGGGCGCTAACGGAGGCGGTTTTCAAACCAACCAGCAGGCAGGCCGCTGCAATAACCAGCACCGTCAGGAGTAATTTTTTCATGGATCTATCAGTCCTAAGCCTTGTTTTAAACTATTGTTTCAGGGCGTCCAGCAGCTTGGTGATTCTTTCCTTGGGCGCCACACCGACCAGGCGCTCCTTCTCTTCACCGTTGATAAAAAGAATCATGGTGGGTATTCCCATGATGCCGAATTTACCGGCCAGATTGGGATTCTCATCCACGTTGACCTTGCCCACCTTTACCTTCCCCTGATACTCCTCCGCCACCTGGGTGATAACCGGCCCCAGCATCTGGCACGGGCCGCACCAGGCCGCCCAGAAATCCACCAGCACCGGGAGGCCACCCTCCTTTACCTCCTGTTCGAAATTATTCTCATCCAGGATTATTTCCATAATCGGATCCCCACTGTTTTTAATGACAGATCGGGTCGGCTTCACCCGACCCTATTTCTTCAAAAGCGGTTTCACTTTTCCGATCAACTCCGCCTTGCTCATCGATCCAATCTGCATATGGCGCACAATCCCGGAAGCGTCGATGATGAAGGTGGTCGGGATACTGCGGATGTTGCCGTAGAGAACGGTCAACTTACCCTCGGAATCATCCACCACCGGGTAATTGATTTTATTCTGGTCGACAAACCGGCGCAGGATCTGCGTCGTGTTGCCAGGCTTACGCTCCAGACCAATACCAATGACCTGAACTTTTTTCCCGTACTCTCGGGTGAACTCGATGAAATCCGGGATCTCCGCCCGGCAGGGCGGACACCAGGTGGCCCAGAAATTCAGCACCACCACCTTGCCCTTGAAGTTCTTGAGTTCCAGGGCCTTCCCGTCAATGGTCACGGTCTTGAAATCCGGAGCCTTGCTGCCGGCGTCAAGCCCCTGGACAACCGGGATGAAAAGGGCCCCGAACCAAATCAGCGCCGCAAACACGGCCAGCAGGATACCGCCGCCGGCCCATCTTTTCCGATTCGTCATCAGCCGCCTCACTTCCGTGCTCGTCAACGACTGCGAATGATCACTTCCTTGAAAAACGGGCTCAATTCCAGGCGCACCCGCTCCAGGCGCTCCTTCTCCCAGGGGCGAGCCCCGCGGAAGGAAGCGTCCATGGTCTCGGCCGGAAAAAAGTTCTGGACCGCGTAACGGACCGGGAGCGTACCCGCTCGTTCCCGCAGAAAACGGGCTATCTCAAGCAGGTCCGTTTCCTCCGTCAACCCCGGCATAATCGTGGTACGTAATTCATATTCTAACCTTGAGTTTAAAATTAAGTCAACAGAAGACCCGATCCGTTCCATCAGCGCCCCGGCCTCCTCCAGGGGCAAACCAACCGCCGGCGCGTATTTTTCAAGGCGAAGAGGCGCCTTGATGTCCATCGCCACGAAATCAACCAGGCCGTCCTTGAAGAGCGCCGCCAGCCGCTCCGGGTTGGTGCCGTTGGTGTCCAGTTTGACCAGCACCCCTGACTTCTTGACCCGGGCCAGGAAGGCCGCCAACCCGGGCTGAAGCGTCGGTTCGCCGCCGGTAACCACCAGACCGTCGACAAAATCGCGCTGCCCGGCCAGAAAATCGAGCACCTCGTCTTCATCAAACCGGGGCAGCCCCGGATCATTCAAAACCAGTTCCTTGTTATAGCAGATAGGACAACGCAGGTTGCAGACCGGCGTCCAGACCACCGCCGCTACCCGCCCGGGAAAATCCAGGAACGAGGTCTTCAGAAACCCGCGTATCGGCATCATTTATGGCTGTGGCAACTGCCGCAGGCGCCGGAACTGCAGCCGGCGCAGGAAGAACCGGCTGAAGCGGACGCGCCGGAACCCCGGCCGATCGCAAACGAGGCAAACTCCTTGTTGAGTCTCCCCCCGCACTGAAGGCACTTCTCCGGCTCGTCGGCGGCGCTGCGAACCAGGATCTCGAGGCGTTCCTCACACTCCCGGCAACGATAGCAGAAGATGGGCATGTATCCTTTCCGTCGTGAAAAAGTGAAGGGGGGAGGGTACCCTCAAAAGAGGGCGGCGCCTCCCCCCTCTTAAGTTCCGGGCTTCACTCCACCTTGACCTTGACCTCTTTCGCCGGAGCCTCCTTGATCTTGGGCAGCGTGATGGTCAGGATCCCATTGCGGTAGGTGGCGGATACCTTGTCGGCTTCAACCTCCGCCGGAAGCGGAACTTCCCGCCGGAAGGCCCCGGTCCGCACTTCGCGAACGTAGTAGTTGCAGCCTTCCTTTTCGACATCCTCCTCAGTCCGGCCGCTGATCACCAGGAGATCACCGGTCACCTTTACCTCCAGGTTGTTCCGGTCAATCCCCGGGATAACGGCCTTGACTATCAGACGGTCGCGGGCGTCAATCAAGTCAACCGCCGGCGCCCAGAGGCTGTCAACCCAACGGTTGGGCAGACCGCGGAAGAAGCGTTCGAAGACACGATCAAATTCGTCGCGTATCGAGTCCAGATCCCGCATCGGCTCTCTGGCCGCCAGGCCGCGCCTTTCACGATTCTCCATGCCGGTCACCTCCTTTCTTTGCATCTGTCTCTTCGTGATAATTAGATGAACCTTCCGGCCCGGAGGTTTCAATCCGCCCTGGATTCGGTCCATGATGGCCCGATGAACTTCGCCGGGAACCGGCAGCAGGGGCAATTCCCGGCAGAGGTCCACCGTAAGGCGGAAGGTGTTGAAGGCCGCCCGGCAATCCTGGCATTGTTTCAAATGATCTCGGAAAAACTGTTGCTCGGTTTCTCCGAGTTCTCCGCCCAGGTAGGCTGAAAAGGACGACCAGCAGCGATGACACTTGATGATCAGCATTTTCATTTCTTTAGATGCCCGATGTGATCGGCAAGTTTCTCCCGGAGCAGGAGCCGGCTCCGGTGCAGCCGGGTCTTGACGGCCGGCTCGCTTATCTTGAGAATCCGGCTTATTTCCCGGACCGACAGGTTGTCTATTTCATACAGAATAAATGGGACCCGATAGGTGGATGGCAGACCGGCAATTCCATCTTCCAGAACCTTGCGCAACTCGACCCTGGCAAAATGAGTGGCCGGATTGTGGGAAGCGTCCTCGATCTCGAACTCCTTCTCCTCCTGATCCTTCTGCCGGTTAATCATGGCTTCCAGCGAAAAGGGAGCCCGTTTCCCCCGCCGAAGTTTCATCAGACAAAGGTTGGCGGCAATGCGGTAGAACCAGGTTCCGAAGCCTGACCGGGACTTGAAGGAAGGCAGGGCCTGGTAGGCCTTCAAAGCCGCTTCCTGGAGGATGTCGTCGGCGTCGGCCCGGTTGTGCAGCATCCGATAGGCGAGGTTATAGATCATCACCTCGTACTTGCGCAGAAGCGATTCAAAGGCCGCCTGGTCACCCTGCTTGGCTCGACTGACCAGTTCCGCCTCGCTGACCGTTTCGGCCGGAAACTCCGGGCTGTCCTTAGTGTCTTTAACGTCGTCCGCCATGTTTCCAGGTGAAAAATTTTGCCGGTCCGTTCCTCAATCCGTTAATGGGGGTTCGAATCCTCTCGCCCCATAAGTCGGGGCGAGAGGATTCGAACCTCCGACCTCTTGGTCCCAAACCAAGCGCTCTAACCAGACTGAGCTACGCCCCGAAACGCACTGTTACTCCCAAATTTTCAATACTCTGCGATGTAACCAATCCAACTTGATTCTTCAAGCCACGTCGAGTTTCGGGGCTCGCTTCAGGGGAAGGGGCTTCCCTCCCCTGATTCCCCCTCCCCGGATACGACTGCGAGAAGGGGCTACCGCCCCCTCTCTCACTCTGGCAGCCGGCAAAATCTGCCGTCTGAGCTACGCCCCGAAACGCAATCTTTCTATTTTCAAGAACCGCTTTTGTTTTTCCCTCTTTCCCCCTTAAGCGGCGGCCTTCGGTGAGCGGCGTCGCGTAGTCCGGGTGCAAAACAAGCGAAACGAGGGAATGAGTATCCGAGGCGCGGCCCGCCTTATCAGGGCCGCGAACACGGAGAGCCCTCGTTCCCGAGTCGCGTAGCTTTTGCCCCGGACGCAGAGTGGACGCGAACCGAAGACCGCCGCGCCGCGACTCGCCTCGTTCCGGGCCCTCGGCTTCAAGGGAAAAGATAAAATAATCACGCCTGCGCAAAAAGACGGCTGCCTCACTGAAAAACATTCAAAACCTATTGTTTTTCAATGATTATTGTACCATAAAACAGGGTCGGACCGGGCGTTGACAAGACAAAAACAATCCCTGGCGGCGGCAAGAAAGTTGCCCGGATCGAACCCTAAACAAATTGACGGGGATCGGCCTTATCCAGCACCTGGAGCGTACGCGGCTGGTTCAAAAGGGCAATAATGCTCTTCGGATCCTCGTTGATCGACACCCGGGGCGGGTTCTCCTCGTCACTCCGGAAGACCGTCACGCGCCGATAGGGCGGCGGCATCTTGACCACGCTGAAACGCTCACCCCGGACCAGTCTTTCTCCCGCCCGGCCGGCGGCCGTCCTGATGGCCGTCCGGGCCGCCTCCACCCCGATGTGGACGGCCGCCAGCGTATGCCGGGCATAAGCCCTGGTCGGCAGGTGATATCCGGAGTCCCTGTTTAAACCATGCTTGACAGCCGCCGTCTCCAACCCCGGGGCCAGCGCCTGGGCCTCCTCGGTAAAGGCCCGGTCGCCGCTGCCGAAGATTACCGGCAATCCCAGTTCCCCGGCGCAGAGGGCCAGGACGCCGAACTCGCCGAGGGGTATGCCGTTGATCGAGTCCTCGCATACCGCGATCGTCCCGGTATGGGCCAGGTGGGCAAAAAGGCTGCCGCTCCTGGCGTGCTGACCCACCCAGGCAACCGCGTCGAACTTTCCGGAATTCATCAGAAAAGGGTAGGGGGGGGCGGTTCCAGTTCCGGGCCAGTGACGCCGCCGGGTGAAGCCTGCGAAGATCGATCGCCCCGCACCCGTGGCCATCCGCCACCAGGATTTCCCGGGCCCCGGCCGCCAGGAACCCCTCCACGGCCGCATTCACCTCACCGGTAAGCAGCTCCCGGGCGGCCTCGTAATAGCGGCCTTCCGGACCGCACCAGTTATCGAAATCGGTCACACCGCAAACACCTTCAAGATCGGTCATGATATAAATCCGCATTAAAACCTCCCCGGGATTATTTGAAACCCTCAAACCGACGCCTTGCGTTATCGTTTATGGTATCATATCAATAAAGGCGGTGAGAAACCGCCCCAACCGGGCATCAAAAAATTCATAGCGGAGAGTCCAATGGGAGCACCGGTCCTGTTCGTGGAAGGGGAGGGGATTGCCGAGGTCTGGGAAAAGAGCCTGGTCCTGCTCTGGGAGCGGGGAACCCGGATCAAAACCGAGTATGACTCTCCAAAGGACCCGCCGGCTCGTGACGCGGCCATGACCATGGTGGTGCGCAATCCATTTGCGGAACCCCGCATCCACCTCGGATTCTGCGGCGGCATTGAGGACCTGGAGAAATACCGGCAGGAGGTCGTGGATGGAGTTCATGATCACTGGATCGCGCCGGAAGCCGGCAAGTGGACCTATACCTACCATGAACGACTGAGCGCCTACCTGGTTACCGACAACCTGGCCAAACGCGACCCGGCCCGGCTTCCCTTTCAGCCGGTCAACCAGCTTGAATACATAGCGGCCAAGCTGACCTCCCGGCCATTCTCGAGACGGGCCCAGGCCATCACCTGGATGCCGCTGGTCGACCCGGGTACCGACGATCCGCCCTGCCTTCAGCGTGTCTGGTGCCGGCTCTTCCCGGAGGCTGGCAACGGCTACTCCCTTCAGATGCACACCCACTGGCGCAGCCGGGATGCCTACCGGGCGGCCTACATGAACATGTACGGTCTGACCGAACTCCAAAGAAAACTGGCCGAAGAGATCGGCCGCCGGATCGAATCGCCGGTTTCGATCGGCGCCTACGTCGATTTCACCGACTCCTACCATATCTACGGTTCCAGTTTCGGGGACTTTGAAAACCGGTTCCTGAAACTTTACCGGGACCGGGAATTTCACAGCCCGGAAACAGGCCGGGGCCGGACCCTGAGAAGCGATGACCCGGCCGTGGCCGCCGGCATTGAATACGGAAAAAAACTGCTTGAAATGGAAGGGCGTTGAGCCGGCGATCCTGGTCATCTGCGGTCCGACGGCCACCGGCAAAAGCCAGCTGGGCCTGGAGCTGGCCCGTCGGACCGGCGGCGAGATAATCTCCGCCGACGCCTTCCAGTTCTACCGGGGCCTGGACCTGGGCACCGCCAAGCCGCCCCCGGCAGAAAGAGGCCTGATCCCCCACCACCTGGTTGACTGCCTTGATCCCGAACAGCCGGCCAATGCCCACTGGTTCAGCCTTCAGGCCCGAAAGCTGGCCAGGGAGATTATTTCGCGCGGACACCTTCCAATCCTGGTAGGCGGCAGCGGTCTTTACCTGAAGGCCTTCCTGGACGGTTTTTTTGAGCTTAAAGACCCGGCGGCAGCAGCAGCCGCCCGCAAAGATTTGTCCGGCCGGCCGACCGTCGAACTGTACCGGGAATTAAGCCGGGTGGA
This sequence comes from candidate division TA06 bacterium, assembly GCA_022704925.1. Lineage (GTDB taxonomy): Bacteria > Ratteibacteria > UBA8468 > MWAK01 > MWAK01 > MWAK01. The sequence continues at coordinate 6,887 of JAKJFK010000030.1, forward strand.
CCCGGTCGCCGCCGCCCGCATCCAACCAAATGACGCCTATCGTATCCGGCGCGCCCTCGAGGTCTTCCAGGCCGCCGGCCGGCCCATCTCCCGGCTGCAATCCGAAAGGATACCCCTGGATTTACCCTTCATTCAAATCGGCGTCTGGCGGACCCGGGAGGAAATTTACCGAAGGATAGAGAAACGCGTGGACGAAATTTTTGCGGCCGGATTTCTGGAAGAGGTGGCGGCACTTCGCAGGCGCTACGATTTCAGCCAGCCCGCCTTTGAGGCCATCGGCTACCGGGAGGCGGCCGCCGTCCTGGACGGCGAGCTCAACCTGGAACAGGCCCGCCGGCTGATCGCCCAGAAAACCCGCAACTATGCCAAGCGCCAGTTAACCTGGTTTCGAAAGGATCGGCGCATCCTGTGGCTGGATTTTTCCGGCCGCTGACGGCCTATTCGGTCACGCGGTAAACCCGGTCGCCGTGGCGCACCTTCTCCGTGACTTTTATCCCGATATCCATTCCCGGAGCGGCCGCGTCTATTTTTTCATGCTCGACCTGGATTGAATCCACCACCTGGGTCAGGTCGGTGGTGTGTCCCCTGACGTGGATCTTGTCACCGACCTTGAGTTCCCCGGTCAACTTCAGGGCCATGACCCCGATATGGCCGAAGAAATCCGCGACCACCCCGATTTCCTTCTCCTCCATATCCGCCTCCCCATTCAAAAAACTGATGCCGGGTATATTTTATTGTACCCGGGACGGAAGTGATTTTAAAGGCAGGAAAACGGAAGCGATTTCTTCAAACCGGGCAGGCCCGGAAAAGGGCCAGGCAGTAAAGCGCGTAAACAAGGAGCAGTACGGCCCCTTCCCAGCGTTTGAAGCCCCGGTGGGTGATGCCGAAAATAACGAATAAAGCGGAAAGGATAACCAGCACCGGCAGCGCCAGGCAGCTGGTCTGGCTGTCAATCGGCAGCGGCCGGATCGCACCGGCCACGCCGAGTACCCAGACCACGTCCAGGATGTTGGCCCCTATGATGTTGCCGGCCGACAGCTCCAGGTGTCCCTTGGTCAGGGCGGCCACCGAGGTGAAGAATTCCGGCAAGGAGGTTCCAACCGCCACCAGGGTCAGGCCGATCACCGTCTCGGAAATCCCGAAACTGCGGGCCAGCTCGGTACCGGCGAAGATCAGCAGTCGGCTGCCGCCAATAACCAGGGCCGCTCCCAGCAGGAAAAGGAGTATCTTCCGGCCCGGCCGAAAATCAATCGCCTCCTCCGGCAAAGGCGCCTTTCGGCTCTCCTGGCGCGCCTTGTGGACCGAGTACCAGAGGTAAAGACCGGTCAGAACAAGGAAAAAGACGGCTACCGGCCGGTCAAGCATCCCGTGAAAACTGACCGCGAAAGCCATCAGGGCCGTGCCGATCATCATCAAGCCCTGTTTCCGGATCACCTTCTGATCAACCGGCACAAAGGTAAACAGGACGCAGAGGCCGAAGATAAATCCGATGTTGGAAATGGGTGAACCAACCGCGTTGCCGGCGGCCAGGCCAACCTTGCCCAGGAAGGCCGCCAGGGCAGACACGAAAAGTTCCGGAGCGGTGGTGGCCAGGCTGACGATGGTGGCCCCAACCAGCACCTTGGGAACGCGCAACCCCTCGGCAATCCGGACCGAGGAGTTCACGAACCACTCGGAACCGAGGAAAATTATGCCAAAGGAGACTGCCAGCAGGAACCAGGCCAACCAGGTTGCCATTCTCCCTTTCCGGTAGGTATTACTGGATAAAAAAGCCGTTCGACTTGTTGCGCCGAACGGCCTGAAAATTGGAATTCCAAATGCTTTTTAGATTCTTCTGAAAAATATCGCAGAAACAACAATCGCCATGAAGCAGAGCGAAGCACGCTTCATGGCCGTGAAGTGTGTTGCGAGCTTGTCGAGCGACTCTACTTCACGGCTCTCTTCGAATCCTTTTGTAAAACTTGCGTTTTCAAGGTTTCGACCGGGTGTTACCCCAGTCGGGGCGAGAGGATTCGAACCTCCGACCTCTTGGTCCCGAACCAAGCACTCTAACCAGGCTGAGCTACGCCCCGAAACGCAATAACACTTCTCGAATTTTCAATACTCTGCAGTGTAACCGATCCGTGTTAATTCTTCAAGCCGCGCCGAGTTTCGGGGCTCGCTTCAGGGGAAGGGGCTTCCCTCTCCTGATTCCCCCTCCCCGGACACGACCGCGAGAAGGGGCTCCGCCCCCTCTCTCACCGGTGAAGTAGAGCGCCTCGCAGAGCTCGGCGCACACTTCACCGCCGTGAAGCGTGCTTAGCTCTGCTTCACGGCCCTCTATTGTTTCTGAACTTATCTTCAGACGAATCCGCCGAAATCCTCCTTCGCTACAATACAGCTCCGGCGGGTAAACCTTGGCATAAGGAAATCGTAGACGAGCATCCATACTACCTGAAAAATCCGTAAAATCATTTAAGGATTGGATACCCGCATAAGACATGCGTATGACTGTTACTCCCAAATTTTCAATACTCTGATAGCCGATCGTTTGCACCACCCTTAAAAACAACAAAACGAACGGGAAGGGTTGGCCTGATCAAAATCATCCTTGCGCGCTGATAACCCGTTCGTCGGTTATTATTTTATCAACTTTTGCGTCTTTTGCCAAGACCGGCAATCTGCCCTTGATGATCTGGAAGTCGTAGGCGAGGGCGATCCTGACCGCGTCCGGCCTCGTTTCCTTAAGAAAATTATCGTAGTAGCCGCCGCCGAAACCGATCCGGTTTCCCGCCTCGTCGAAAGCCACCCCGGGAACCAGGACCAGGTCAAAATCCGAGGATTTCAAGACCGGGCATTTCAATCCGGGCTCCGGAATCCCGAACCGGCCCGGGACAAGTTGCGCCGGGTTGTTAACCTGGTGGAAGACCAGCTGGCGGCGGCCGGTTTCGGTCCGGGGAAATCCGACCCGGACGCCGGGCCGTGAAAGCAGTTCCTTCAAAATGAGACGGGTATCCACCTCGTTGCGGAAGGAGGCATAGAGGGCCACGCTCCTGGCCCGCTGGAAGTCCGGGTGGCGCAGCAGACACTTGCCTATCCTCTCGCTCAACCGGGTCACCTCTTCAGTGGCCAACCCGGCCCGTTTTTCGAGCAGGACGCTTCGTAATCGTCCCTTGCGCGCCAGGCATTCGCGGATCTCCTGCCAGTGCTCCATCCGTTTTTTGATCTCCTTTTCGCGTCCCTCTTCGGTCGGTTGGTAATACCGGCGTGCCTCGGTAAGGTAGGCCTGCCCGGATATACGTTCCGGCGCATCGTGTGAATACCGGTAACCCTTGCCGCGTCCAAGCCGATCCGCCCCCTTATAGCTGCCGACCTGGAGATAAGGCGGCACCGGCAGCAACCGTCCGGACCGGATATCCCGGGCGGCCGCCTCCACCCCCAGGTAAGAAGCGTTGCTCTTGGGAGCGGCCGCCAGGTAGGTAACCATCTGGGCCAGCGTAATCCGGGCTTCAGGCAACCCGATATACTCAACCGCGCGCAACCCGTTGACGGCCACCGAAAGCGCCTCGGGGTCGGCGTTGCCGATATCCTCGGAAGCGCTGATGACCAGGCGTCTGGCGATAAAACGCGGATCTTCGCCCCCCTCCAGCATTCTGGCCAGGTAATAAAGGGCCGCGTCCGGATCCGAACCCCGGATGCTCTTGATAAAGGCCGAGGCCGTGTCGAAATGCTCATCCTCGTCCCGGTCGTAACGGACCGCCTTCCGGGCGGTAACATCCTGGGCAATCTTCAAGGTAACCTTGACCATGCCCCGCTGATCGGCCGGCGTGGTCAAAACCGCCACCTCCAATGCGGTCAGTGCCCGTCGGGCGTCACCCCGGGCGCTGGCGGCCAGGTGCTTCATGGCCTCCGTCGAGACCTCGGCTCGATAACGACCCAGGCCGCGCTCGGGATCGGTCAGCGCCCGCTTGAGCAGGGTGACCAGCTCCGGCTCCCTCAGGAGCTTCAATTCCATGACCAGGGAACGGGAGACCAGGGCCGGGGTGAGCACAAAAAAGGGGTTATGGGTGGTGGCGCCTACCAGGATCACGTTGCCTTCCTCGACGTCTTCCATGAAGGAATCCTGCTGGGCGCGGTTAAAACGGTGGATTTCATCAACGAAAAGGATGGTCTTGCGGTGATCGGACCTCCGCAATGCCCTGGCCCGGCCGAGTACCTGGCGAACCTCGGTAACCCCGGAACTGACCGCGTTTAAACGCTGAAAATTGCCCTTGGTATGCTGGCCAGGGTCGTCTTGCCGGTGCCGGGCGGACCGAAGAGAATCAGCGAGGTGACCCGGTCGGCCAGGATGGCCCTGCGCAGCAGCTTTCCCTCGCCCAGGATCTCCTCCTGACCGACGAATTCATCCAGGCTTTCCGGGCGCATTCGGACCGCCAGGGGAAGTTCGGAGGGATCCAGCCCGATTTTGTCTTCCGGAAAAAGACTTTCGTTGGCCGCCATACATCCTCAAAGGAGACCTACCGCAAAAAAAATCCCGTCCTGCCGTTCGGGTAATACCTGTGAACCCATCAGTTTAAGTGGGTGTCATCCCAGGGCGGACTTTGCTTCTGCCTTACGGCAGCCTGCAGCCTTCGCTCTGAATCCGACTCCCAATGTACAGGTGTTGGCTCAAGGTATCTACCCGTGGCGCACAGGACAGGATCCTACTGCCTCGGGATTCAAAACTATTTTATAACCGCCTAACCGGCCTGTCAAGTCAAGCTGCCAAACGGCCGGCCCGGGTTAACTCTCCCGTTTCTGGTAGCCGGTGTGGAGCAGGTGATGGGACCTTTTGCCCAGCGGCTTGCCCAGGTAATCCTTATATATCTTCTTTATTTCGGGACTCTCGTGGGACTTGCGCACCTTCTTTCCCTCGTCCTCCCGGTAAATGGCCTCAATCCTCAGTTTCCGGACCTTGTCGGAGGTCAGGCGTGGCTGGCCGCCGCCGCCGATGCAGCCCCCCGGGCAGGTCATGATCTCAATGAAATGAAACGTTTCCTGGCCGGATTTTACTTTTTCGATGATGCGGCGGGCATTCTCCAGGCCGTGCGCCACCCCGACCTTCAGGGTCACGCCCTCCAGGAAAGACCACTCCGGCAGGGCGTCCTTGATCACCAGCGAGGCCGTCTTGACCCCCTTGAGGCCGGCGATCGGCTTTACGTGAAGGCCCTTAAGCGGCAGTTCCCGGCCGGTTACCACCTCGTAAACGGTCCGCAGGGCCGCC
>JAKJFK010000227.1 GCA_022704925.1 candidate division TA06 bacterium
GGCGGTCCTGGCGGCCGCGGCGGCCTGCGCGCTGCTGCTTGGCACCGCCGGCCCGGCGGCTGCGCTCGATGCCAACCACCTGGTGCCGGCCGTCGGCGAGTCCTCCCTGGTGCGGACCTACACCGCCGACCTGCTGCCGGCCGGGAACTGGCAGCTGGGCGGCCTCTTCAACTATGTGAGTACTCCGCTGGAGGGAAAGGTCAACGGCGTCGAGAAGGAGCTCTCCGAAGCCCAGTATATCCTGACCGTCTCGGGCGCCTACGCCCTGAACGAGAAGTGGCAGCTGGGCGCCTCCTTCCCCTGGCTGGTCAAGCAGGAGGGCGAGCTGACCGGCGTCGACGAGGCGGTGGAATCGGCCGCCGGAGACCTGCGCCTGGAGGCCAAGTACCGTTTCTGCGGGGGCAAGGACCAGCTGGGTTACGCCCTGGTGCCGTTCCTGACCCTGCCGACCGGTGATGACGACCCGGCCCGGGGCTTCTTCGGCCGCCCCTCGGCCAGTGCCGGCGTCATCTTCGTGGCCGATCGGAACTGGTGCAACCATACCCACGTCGCCCTCAACCTGGGCCTTCAGGTCCAGGAGGAGGAACTCGACCGGATGACGATCGAGAATACGCTTCTCTTTGGCCTCGGGCTGAGCCGCCTGCTTTCGAACGAAAGGACCACCCTGGCCCTGGAGATCAACGGCCGGGCCGATGACAGCTGGTTCTCCGAGGCGGAGTCGACGCCGATCGAGATCCTGGGTTCGCTCACCCAGCAGGTGAACGAGTCGCTGCGTTTGAGCTTCGGATTGGGGAGCAGCCTGAACGACGGGTATGGGGCGCCTGATTACCGGGTGCTGGTGGGACTGAAAGCGGCTTTCTGAAATTAAGGTTTTACTGAAAAAAGAGAAGGGCGGCCTCGCCGGAAGGTGGGCCGCCCTTTTTTATTCGCCGGTACAATTTCTCAATAATTCTGGAACGGGTTGTCGTCTGACTTGGTCTCCTCGGCCGGCGGAGTCTCCTCGGCTTGCTGTGGTTCAGGCGGGGCCGCTTCCACGGCGGTCGGCGGAGCGGTTTCGGCCTCCTTCTCGAGGCCGAACTCATTCTCCGGGAGTTTCACGGTGATCCGGCCCGCGGCGGCCCGCCGGGCCAGGCCCCGGGCGGCCGCCCAGCGCAGGTCGAGGTTGTCATCCTTCAGGAGGCCGGCCAGGATGTCCTTGACCGAGGGATCGTCGATCCGGCCCAGCGCGTCGGCCGCGGCCAGCCGCAGGGTGGGCTCGTTCTCCTTGAGCATGTCCAGCAGGGCCGGCATGGCCGCCCGGCTGCCCATCATGCCGAGCGATTCGGCCGCCGCCTGGCGGATGTGCGGATTGTAATTCTTCAGCAGATGGGTGAGCGGTTCCACCGCCCGCTCATCGCCGATCCAGCCCAGCAGGTAAGCGGTGTTCCTGGCCATCAGGACATCCTTTTCGGCCCCCTTGAGAATTTCGCAGAGGGGTTCGACGGCCGCGCCGCCCTTGCCCAGGAGCTTGCCGGCCGCGGTTTCGACGTCGGTCCAGCTCTTGCCGCCGGTGAAGGCCTTGAGCAGGTGCTGGACTTCCTTGTCGACTACCGGTTTGGGCTTCTTTTCGGGGCGGGCCGGCTTCTCCCGGCGCGGCGGCCGGGCCGGGGGCGCCGCCTTCTTTTCGGCGGCCGGCACCGGAAGTTCGGCCTGCTTCGGCTCGGCCGGCTTGCCGGCCCCCTTCTTCAATCCAAGGTTAAATTTCATGATCGCCTCCGGTTAGCGTTGAATCAGCCTGACAGGGTCCGGAAGAGGTTCCAGGCGATGATCAGGTGACCGTGTTCATTGGGATGGACCGGTTCGGTGCCCAGGGTCTCGGGGTCCCGCTCCTTCAGCTGGGCCTCGAAGATGTCCTGGAGGCGGACCAGCGGGGCCTTGAACTCCCGGCTGAGCCGGGCGACCGCCTGCCGGTAGGGGCGCAATTCCTTGAGAACCCGGCCGCGCCAGCCGTCGGTCCGGTCGGTCGACAGATAAAAGGGTTCGAGCAGGATCATCCGGCAGCCGACCTCCCGGGTGGCGCGGTCCAGGAGTTCCCGGTAATTCTCCAGGAAACGGTCCGGCCCCAGCTGGCCGGCGTCGGCGGCGCCGCGCAGCACGTGGTGCAGGTCGTTGATGCCGATCAGCACGCTGAGCCAGTCGGGACGGTGGTAGGTGACGTCGTCCTCCCAGCGCTGCTTCAGGTCCAGGATGGTGTTGCCGCCGATGCCCTTGTTCAGGACCTGGACGTTGAGATCGGGAAAGGCGGCCTGCAGGAGAGTGTTGAAGTGGCGGACGTAACCATTGCCCAGCGGCGGAAATTCCTTGCGGCGGCCGCAGTCGGTAATGCTGTCGCCGATGCAGAGGAACCGGCTGTTACGGCCGACCGGGAATTTTCTGGCGGATGCAGCCATATTTTTCGCCTCAAATGTATGTGTGCGATTTTGGACCCGGTTGGTCAGTTCCGGGTGTTCACTTTTGGTATTTTAGCAAATCGCCTTCAAAGCGTCAACCGGACGCGGCGACAGTTGATGCCTGCTTGACAAACCAGCCGGGGGGGGGGG
>JAKJFK010000228.1 GCA_022704925.1 candidate division TA06 bacterium
ACGCTACCCGATCCTGGAATCGACCATCACCGGGACTCCACCCAACCAGTACATTACCGAGAGCCTGAGTCACTACGAACCGATCGGCGTCACGCTCCGGGTGATTCCGCGCGTGGTCGACGGCGGCCGCATCAACCTTCTGCTGCACCCGGAGATCAGTTCACTCGGGCCGGACGTGGAGGGCGTCAGCGGAGTCGTTTACAAGCGGATCAACACCCGGGAGGCGGACACCAACGTCAGCGTCACCAACGGTCAAACCATGGTAATCGGGGGGCTGCTGACCAACGTCAAGGAAGACAATGTTTACAAGGTTCCCTTCCTGGGTGACATACCGCTGCTGGGGAACCTTTTCAAGCGGGTGGAAAAACGGCCGGCCCAGCGTGAATTGCTGATCTTCATCACGCCCCGGCTGATGGTTGACGACATCGGGGATGATTCGGCGCTGATGCAGGATAAGACCAGCCAGTTCCGTTGACCGTTACCGGCCGGCCGCCGCGCGAAACGATTGGCGCGGCGGTCTATTGACCCGGGACAACCAGGTACTGGAAGTTGTTCCGGGTGAAGATCCGCAACAGGACCGCCTGGTTGTCGGGAATATCAACCGCCTTCAGGAATTCCGAGAGATTGTTGACCGCCTGCCGCCGCGCCTCGACGATGACCGTTCCCGGGGCGATCTTTCCGGCCAGCGGACCCCGTCCCTCCACATCCACCACCAGGACTCCGCTCGTCAAGGATAATCCGGCCGATTGGGCCACTTCCGGCGTGAGGGTTGTTAATTTCAAGCCGCGCCAGCTTCCCGCCTCTTCCGGCCCGGCCGGCTCTTCGGAGATCAGTTCGGCCGGCTGCTCGCCGAGCCGGACCCGGAAGACCTGGTTCTTGCCGTCCCGAACGGCGGTGACGGTAACCACCTGCCCCGGTTTCAACTCGGACAGAAACTGCTGAAGTTCTTCCGGCGAGGCAACCGACCGGTTGTTGACGGCGACGATCACGTCGCCGGCCTTCAGTCCGGCCCGTTCGGCCGGCTGTTTTGGGAAGACATTGCTCAGAAGCACCCCCCCGGTTCCGCCCAGGTTGAGTTCTTTCGAAAGCTCGGGTCCGATCGGCTGGATGGAGACCCCCAGCCAGCCGCGGACCACCTTGCCCTGGGTGCGCAGCTGGCTGAAGACTTCCCGGGCCAGGTTGGATGGAATGGCGAAGCCCAGGCCCTGGCCGCCGGAAAGAATGGCGGTATTGATGCCGATCACCTCGCCCTTCAGGTTGACCAGCGGGCCGCCGCTGTTGCCGGGGTTGATCGAGGCATCGGTCTGGATGAAACTTTCGATCGGGTTGATCCCGAGGTGACGCCCCTTGGCGCTGACCACGCCCACGGTGACCGTGCCCTCCAGTCCGAAGGGATTGCCGATGGCCAGCACCCACTCTCCCACCGGCTGGGCGGAGGAATCTCCAAAGGGGGCGAAGGGAAGTCCGCCGGCGTTGATCTTGAGCAGGGCCAGGTCGGTCTTGGCGTCCTGGCCGGCCACCCGGGCGTTGAATTCGCGGCCGTCCAGCAGCTTGACCTTCACCGCGGCGGCCTCCGCGATCACGTGGTTATTGGTCAGGATGTACCCGTCGGCCGAGACCAGCACGCCGCTTCCGAGGGATTGGGTCAGGTGTTCGCGCGGCGCCGGGAAAAGGTCCCCGAAGAATTTCCTGAAGAACGGGTCCTGCATGAAGTTGTCGAAGGGGCTGCTGGAACGGACCCGCTGGGTGGTGCTGATGTTGGCCACCGCCGGCTTTACCGCTTCGGCCACCCGGGTGATGTCGTTTCCGAGCCCGGCCAGGTCGGTGCCGGAAGAATATGCCGGCGGCGCCGCGCGGCGCGGGAAGGAGGGCAGGAACTTAAGGGCCAGGAAAACGGTAAGCAGGGAGGCCAGTCCGGCCACCAGGACCGTCGTCAGCAAGACCGATAACCACTGTCTGCGAGTCATCGTTCCTCCTTTTGGGGAAGGAAGGTTGTCTTTGCCGTTACCAGGAGTTATGGGTTCCCCGTCAGCCATCTTTTCAGGCGGTCAACAGGCGGCCGCGCAGCTCCGTTTCCAGCTTCTCCCGCAGGGGGCGGTTTTCCTTGAGAAAGAGGCGTGCCTGTTCACGTCCGGCGCCGAGCGCCTGCTCCTGGTAATAAATCGAGTTTCCTTTCTTTTCGAGCAGCTTCTGTTCCAGACCGAGGTCCAGCAGGCAGCCCTCCTGGGAGATCCCCTGGTTGAAATAAATGTCGAAGAGGGCCTCCTTGAAGGGAGGGGCCACCTTGTTCTTGACTATCTTGACCCGGACATGGTTGCCCACGATGTTCTTTTCGGATTCGATCGAGCCGATGCGGCGGACGTCAAGGCGGATGCTGGTGTAGAATTTGAGCGCCCGGCCGCCTGGGGTGGTTTCCGGGTTCCCGAAGAAGACCCCGATCTTTTCGCGGATCTGGTTCAGGAAGAGGGCGGCGGTGTTGGTCCGGTTGATGACGCTGGTCAGCTTGCGGAGCGCCTGGCTCATGAGCCGCGCCTGGAGGCCCATGACGCTGTCGCCCATGG